>NZ_PSZN01000016.1:0-1591 GCF_002964965.1 Apibacter adventoris | reverse complement strand
TTTGCACTGGCAGTCTCATTAGAGTTCCCGGCTTTACCCGTTGGCAACTAATGATAAGGGTTGCGCTCGTTATAGGACTTAACCTGACACCTCACGGCACGAGCTGACGACAACCATGCAGCACCTTGAAAATTGTCCGAAGAAATACTTATTTCTAAGTACGTCAATTCCCATTTAAGCCCTGGTAAGGTTCCTCGCGTATCATCGAATTAAACCACATGCTCCACCGCTTGTGCGGGCCCCCGTCAATTCCTTTGAGTTTCAACCTTGCGGTCGTACTCCCCAGGTGGGATACTTATTACTTTCGCTTAGTCACTGAGAATTTACTCCCCAACAACGAGTATCCATCGTTTACAGCGTGGACTACCAGGGTATCTAATCCTGTTCGCTCCCCACGCTTTCGTCCCTTAGCGTCAATCGGTATTTAGTAACCTGCCTTCGCAATCGGTGTTCTGTGTAATATCTATGCATTTCACCGCTACACTACACATTCCAGCTACTTCAATACTATTCAAGACTCGCAGTATCTATGGCAGTTCTACAGTTAAGCTGTAGGATTTCACCACTGACTTACAAATCCGCCTACGGACCCTTTAAACCCAATAAATCCGGATAACGCTCGCATCCTCCGTATTACCGCGGCTGCTGGCACGGAGTTAGCCGATGCTTATTCGTATGGTACATTCAGCACATTACACGTAATGTGGTTTATTCCCATACAAAAGAAGTTTAAAACCCATAGGGCTGTCGTCCTTCACGCGGGATGGCTGGATCAGGCTCTCACCCATTGTCCAATATTCCTCACTGCTGCCTCCCGTAGGAGTCTGGTCCGTGTCTCAGTTCCAGTGTGGGGGTTCACCCTCTCAGGCCCCCTAAGGATCATTGCCTTGGTAAGCCGTTACCTTACCAACTAACTAATCCTACGCATGCCTATCTATATCCGATAAATCCTTTTAATACAATGTAAGGCTACATTATATGTTATCCGGTATTAATCCGAGTTTCCCCGGGCTATCCCCGTGATATAGGTAAGTTACATACGCGTTACGCACCCGTACGCCGGTCTCTCTTGAAGCAAGCTCCAAAATACCCCTCGGCTTGCATGTGTTAGGCCTCCCGCTAGCGTTCATCCTGAGCCAGGATCAAACTCTCCATTGTAATTCTTTTTAATTTTACAAAAGTTTTCCCTGTACCCTAATTTTTAATAGAGCTTTCCCAAGTCGTTTTTGCTACTTTTTATCTTAAAATTTTTATGTCAATGATCTGTTCGTTTTCGCTCCTCTCCTCCCTTCTCTTTTCCTCTGTTCCTGAGTTGCGGGTGCAAAGATACATACTTTTTATTCCCTCACAAATTTTTACAAAACTTTTTTTAATATTTTTTTATTCATCCTCTAACTCCTTATCACTATATCTTTATTTATCAATATTTTATATTCTATTTTTTTATCCCACTTTTTTTTACTTTTTTTCGCTCATATTCTTCGTTTATCTCTTTTACCCCTTCTTTCTCTCTCTTTTTATTTATCCGGTTGTTATTCTTCTTTTCTATTCTCTCGCGCGCTCGTCTTATCTCTCTCGTTCTTTTGCCTCT
>NZ_PSZN01000015.1:0-6708 GCF_002964965.1 Apibacter adventoris | reverse complement strand
CGACGGGATATAGAACAGGCGGTTTTGAGGGAAAACAAAAAAAGACAAAACCTGATAGATATAGAAGTAACCTCCAATAATCCGAATATAATGCTCGGAGATATAGCTAAGATGCTGGTTTGGATTCCGGATCACAAAATATTCAAAAACGGGAAAGTACCTATAGAATCCTATAAAATCACGGAGATTATACATAACTTTGCCGATGGTGAGGGGTATACCAATACCTTTTACGGAGTGCCTAAAGACCTGAGTGTACCTTTTTACACAGACCTTACCGATACCCCCAAGGCAGACATCCAGCATGCCAAGGTTATAGATAATAAAGACCCACAGAAAATGGGAAGGGTACGGGTACAATTTACCTGGCAGCAGCCGTCAAACAGCAGTACCCCTTGGGTACAGGTGATACAGCCGCATAGTGGGGGAAGCAAGGGTACGTATTTTAACCCGGAGATTGGGGAAATGGTCTTATGTGCCTTTCAAGGAGGCAATGCCGAATGTCCGGTAGTACTGGGGACTGCCTATAACGGAGGGGAAATTGCGGCGTATTATACGCAAGGGAATGATATAAAGGTGATACAAACCCGCAGTGGAACCAAGATTATCTTTAACGATGCCCAAGGGAAGGGATCCATCTTGATAGAAGACCCCAGCGGAAACAAAATGTTTATGGATGGTGAAGGGAATATCTCGGTACATGCGCCTAAAAATTTTTCTGTACATGCCGGGGAAGATATAAAGCTGAGTGCCGGAAAAAATATGGTTACCAACGTAGGAATAGATCAAACCACAAGCGTAGGGAAAAATTCCTCCACCCAGGTAGGCAGGCAGTATTCCTTGTTTGCCGCGGATATCTATGAAGAAGCTCTAGGAAATATAAGCTCTAAAGCAAAAGAAGCAATGGAAAATGCACAAGAAAAAGTAACTTCAACTCAAGGAAAAACCCAGTTTCATTCTCGTGAAAATTTTAAAACGAACAGCGGGGAAAAATCCAGATTATTTTAAGAGTTATGGCAGGAGGAAAAATAATGAAAATAGCAGGAAAAAAGATAATTCAGGAATACGAAACCCTAACCTGTTATAATGAGAATTTTACCATAAATGCCGGAGAGGCCATAGAGCTTACTACCGATGCGGAAATGATTTGCGGAGACCCTGAAGAACCAAAAACCGGGGGCAAATATATTATACGGGGCTGGTGGAGCTCTGATAGAGATGGGCTTATTAAAATACACAAAGCCTGTTTAGGTGATACTGTGTTTTTCCAGATTGAAACCCAAAATATTCCTATATATAATGAGGCAAACGATGTCATAGATGAAGACCTGAGCCGGCTACATATTTCCTTTTATGACTTACAACTGGGATATATGGGATTTGATTTTATAGCCAGTGATCGGGAAATTAAAGGTGGACCTAAGTATGCCTATATCAATGAAGAAAACAGGGCCTGTATTCCTATTAAAATACTGTATAATGATTTGACCATAGACTTTGTAAAAGAAGATAATACTCCGGGAGATATAGAAATATATTGCGTGGCAGAATACAAACCCTCATACAGTATCGGGTCAATTAATAATAACGGACCGGTATACCAGAAAGAAAGCTTACCGGTTTCTTTTCGGGATTACCTTAGTGTGGGGCTACCCGATATTCCCGATTTATATTTTATAAAACCCGGAATCAATTACCAGTTTCCCGAAATACGAAGCAGTGAGGGAAATGTTATTTACCTGCAATTATTGTTAAGCCAGGAGGATTATACCCAAAAGAAAATAGATCAGGCCAAAGAAAAAATAAAAGGAAAAATAAAGGGAGTAGCCAAAGATGCCATGAAAGAAGCTACTGCAAAAGCATTGGACAAGTTTAAGGAATATTCTTATACGC
Organism: Apibacter adventoris; assembly: GCF_002964965.1. Classification (NCBI taxonomy): domain Bacteria; kingdom Pseudomonadati; phylum Bacteroidota; class Flavobacteriia; order Flavobacteriales; family Weeksellaceae; genus Apibacter; species Apibacter adventoris. The sequence goes on along the minus strand of NZ_PSZN01000015.1, from coordinate 4,815 downwards.
TGGCTATACGCGAGTTAGAAAAAGGTTCTCTTATGTACACGGACGGAAGGGTAATACACCGCAAAAACGTATATGATACGGATATTACTATGATAGACGGAAATGTACGTAATATAAAGCGGGCATCTAATACCGGTTTTCGTGTGGCACACCCTACCCTGCAGGGAGACACCCACTATGCCACCACCCTGGGACTAAACCAATTGGAAGTTTTCGCCCAAAGCCATCCTGTACACACAGCAGCAAACCTGAGTACTAAGATATTTGAAACCCTAAGCTTTGTTATTGATGTACAGGAAATGGAACAAAGCCTGTCTACAGGCACCCCGGATTATAAAGGATTGGGAAATCTGGCACTAAAGAAATTCTTTGGTTTTTTCCCTTCTTGGGTAGGTAAAATGGCCGGGCATCTTTCTATAGCGGTAGATTTATTGGTTGACCAATATAGCAAAGATCTTGAGGAACTTATAGAAGAGCAGGCTTATGAAACCTTTTTAAATAAAAAAGAAGAGGGTATGAAAAGCATGGAAAAATTTTTACAATATGATAGACCTAATAAAAACTTATTAGAAGAAAAGATTACTGAATTAGGATTTAGATTTTTATCGATTAGTACTCCTACCTTACAAAAGCTTTTAGCCAAGGAATTTAAAGCTTTTAAGGAATTAACTGATTCTAATTTTGAAAATAGAAATAAGCATGGAATAGTATTTAGAGGAATCTGGAATCAATACTATAAACGATATGATAATTTTATTTACTGTATTTTTATTGACGAAAAAAGTTTAGATGTATGAAAAACTATATTTTATTATTAGGTATTTTACTTTTTACAAGCTGTAAAACTAAAGAAGATTATTCTAAATATACATTTATTGATGAGATAATTGAAAGCAAAGAGTATGAAATTATTACTTTAATGAAAGAAGAAGATATATTAACTAATGCTTATGGATATTATATTCCACAAGGAAGAGTATTTGATGAAAATTCAGATTCTGAAAAAACAAAAAGAATTTTGGAGATACCTTTTATTTTATTTAATAAAAATAATCTAATATATTTCACAATAGAAAGTAAAAAAAAGAATAAAAATTACCTTATAGAGTATAATATAAATAATAATAATATTGATTCTCTAAAAGATTTTTCTGGAGAAGATTATTCTATTTGGCTAAAAGATTTAGAGCATTTTTATCAAAAACAACGTTTTTCTTTTGTTAATTTTAAATTTCCTGAAGCAGAGGAATATTATAAGGTAATTAAAGAGGAATATTATAGTGAAATTTCTGAAGAAAAGAAAAATAAAATATTAGAAGAATATAAAGACAGTAAAGAAGAAATAAAACAAGCTGTTATTGAAACCTATTCATTACGATATACTATAACCTATGCAGAATTACAAATGCCTAAGGAAAAAATCCATTTTAAATTTAATAGTGATTTAAAAAAGAAAATAGAGTTTTTTGGAAATGAAGAATTATATAAAAAAGGATATATGTTTATATATATTTTTTATAATTTGGATATGTTCCCACATTCTGGCGGTTTATATGTAATACGACCTAAGACAAAGAAATAAAACTAAATCTTTAAACGGTAATAATATAAAGTCTTTATTTTATTATATCTGTGCAAATATTGAAAAAACTAACCTTTTATGAAAAACTCTATTTTATTATTAGGTATTTTACTTTTTATAAGCTGCAAAACTAAAGAAGATTATTCTAAATATACATATATTGATGAGGGAATAGAAAGTGATATATATGAAATAAGTACAATCTTTCCTAAAGAAGTGGAATTATTAACCATTTTTGGTCCCCCTTATGCTTCTGACCCAAGAACCTATCGTGCTGAGGAAATCAATCAAATGCCTTTAATTGCATATGATCAGTCTAATTTTTTGTATTTTAGATATATGAATAATTATAAAATTAACGATTTCAAATATAATATGACAAAAAATATGACTGATACATTAAGTACTGAAGACATGAATGTTATACGTAATTCTTATGCTCATAAGGAAAATAAATTTGTTAATTTTAAATTCCCTAAAGCAGAGGAATATTATAAGGTAATTAAAAAGGAATATTATAGTGAAATTTCTGAAGAAGAAAAAAAGAGAGTTTTAGAAGAATATAAAGACAGTAAGGAAGAAATAAAACAAGCTGTTATTGAAACCCGTTCATTACGATATACTATAACCTATGCAGAATTACAAATGCCTAAGGAAAAAATTCATTTTAAATTTAATTGTAATTTAAATAAAAATATTGAACTCTTTGGTAATGAAGAATTATATAAAAAAGGATATATGTATATATATATTTTTTATAATTTGGATATGTTCCCACATTCTGGCGGTTTATATGTAATACGACCTAAAACAAAGAAATAAAACTAAATCTTTATAAAGTTTTTATTTTTTTATATCTGTGCAAATATTGAAAAACTAACCTTTTATGAAAAACTATATTTTATTATTAGGTATTTTACTTTTAATAAGCTGCAAAACTAAAGAAGATTATTCTAAATATACATTTATTGATGATAATCTTAAAAGTAATAACTATGAAATTGTATCTCTAATGTCGGAGAAATATCAAATCAAAAATATGTTAGGGTATACCTTGACTAGAGGAATGTTTTCTCCTGAGCAGGAAAAAAAAACATGGGATATGCCTTTGATATATTTTAATAAAAAAAATATGATTTTTTTTATTATATATGACCGTGATAATTCTATTGCTTATTATATGAAATATGATTGTCTGACTAATAAAAAAGATACCATTAATAACGAGGATAGTATTCAAAGATACAAAAAGATTTTTGAGGATAATTATAAGAAAAAAAATGATTTAGTAGATTTTAAATTCCCTGAAGCTGAAAAATATTATAAGACAAAAAGTGAATTAAAAGATACCATATCAAAGGAAAATATTAAAATAATTTATGAAAAATACCCTGATAATGAGAATAAAAGAAATCAAATGAAAAATTTGATGTCTATCTATTATAAAACAGATTTCATTAATTTACATATGCCTAATGAAAATATTAAGTTTAAATATAATTTATTAGGTAATGGTAAAATTATCTTCTTTGGCACTGAAGAATTATACAAAAAAGGATATATATTTATATACATATATAACATTTCAAACATATTCCCACATTCTGGCGGTTTATATGTAATACGCCCTAAAACAAAGAAATAAAACTAAATCTTTAAACGGTAATAATATAAAGTCTTTATTTTATTATATCTGTGCAAATATTGAAAAACTAACCTTTTATGAAAAACTATATTTTATTATTAGGTATTTTACTTTTTACAAGCTGTAAAACTAAAGAAGATTATTCTAAATATACATATATTGATGAGGGAATAGAAAGTGATAAATATGAAATAAGTACAATCTTTCCTAAAGAAGTGGAATTATTTACCATTTTTGGTCCCCCTTATGCTTCTGACCCAAGAACCTATCGTGCTGAGGAAATCAATCAAATGCCTTTAATTGCATATGATCAGTCTAATTTTTTGTATTTTAGATATAAGAATAATAATAAAACTAATGATTTCAAATATAATATGTCAAAAAATATGATTGATACTTTAAGTACTGAAGACATGAATGTTATACGTAATTCTTATGCTCATAAGGAAAATAAATTTGTTAATTTTAAATTCCCTGAAGCAGAAAAATATTATAACATTGTTAATAAGGAATATTATAGTGAAATTTCTGAAGAAAAGAAAAATAAAATATTAGAAGAATATAAAGACAGTAAGGAAGAAATAAAACAAGATATCATAAAAACTTTTTCAATAAGATATAATATCCTTTATGCAGAATTGCAAATGCCTAAGGAAAAAATCCATTTTAAATTTAATAGTGATTTAAAAAAGAAAATAGAGTTTTTTGGAAATGAAGAATTATATAAAAAAGGATATATGTTTATATATATTTTTTATAATTTGGATATGTTCCCACATTCTGGCGGTTTATATGTAATACGCCCTAAAACAAAGAAATAAAACTAAATCTTTAAACGGTAATAATATAAAGTCTTTATTTTATTATATCTGTGCAAATATTGAAAAACTAACCTTTTATGAAAAACTATATTTTATTATTAGGTATTTTACTTTTTACAAGCTGTAAAACTAAAGAAGATTATTCTAAATATACATATATTGATGAGGGAATAGAAAGTGATAAATATGAAATAAGTACAATCTTTCCTAAAGAAGTGGAATTATTTACCATTTTTGGTCCCCCTTATGCTTCTGACCCAAGAACCTATCGTGCTGAGGAAATCAATCAAATGCCTTTAATTGCATATGATCAGTCTAATTTTTTGTATTTTAGATATAAGAATAATAATAAAACTAATGATTTCAAATATAATATGTCAAAAAATATGATTGATACTTTAAGTACTGAAGACATGAATGTTATACGTAATTCTTATGCTCATAAGGAAAATAAATTTGTTAATTTTAAATTCCCTGAAGCAGAAAAATATTATAACATTGTTAATAAGGAATATTATAGTGAAATTTCTGAAGAAAAGAAAAATAAAATATTAGAAGAATATAAAGACAGTAAGGAAGAAATAAAACAAGATATCATAAAAACTTTTTCAATAAGATATAATATCCTTTATGCAGAATTGCAAATGCCTAAGGAAAAAATCCATTTTAAATTTAATAGTGATTTAAAAAAGAAAATAGAGTTTTTTGGAAATGAAGAATTATATAAAAAAGGATATATGTTTATATATATTTTTTATAATTTGGAT
>NZ_PSZN01000014.1:0-15028 GCF_002964965.1 Apibacter adventoris | reverse complement strand
TTCTTAAATATTATTTTTTTATTGGAATTGTATCTTTTTATCATTTATGGATGTAATAATTTGATTCTTAATTAATTACTAATTAATTTAAATCTCTTACATATATAAATAATAATTTTTTTATAATAGTTTGCGTTTTATTTGTAATTAATTATTTTAAAAAAACAAAAAATATAAGTATTTTTTGTTTTTTTAAAATAATATGTATATTAGCGCGAAAATTATTAGAAATTATAATTTTTGACAATAAGTTAAAAAAATGGATTATAAGAGCAGATCTTTAAAATTTTTTTCTAAATTAGATATTAGAGTACTTCTAGTTTTCATTATTATAATTATTTTTGGGATATTTATTTTTATTTATCAATTCAATAGGCATGTAGATTGCAGTAAAGTGAGTTTTATAATAGAAGCTCAAAAAAAGCAGGTTGGGGAAGTAATAGAATTCTATGATAAAACACCAAATGCTAAAAGTTGGAAGTGGGATTTTGGAGATAACAGTCCTAAAGAATTTGAAAAAAGTGTATTACATAAATATACGAAAGCAGGAATATATACTATATCATTACAGGTAAATGGAAGTTGTACCTATGAAAAAATTATTGAAATTCGTGATTTAGGAAAAATAATTGATACACTTAAAATTCCTAAAATTATAACACCCACAGTTGTGGTAGTAGGTCAGCCCGTAGAATTTTACTATAGTTATAGGAGTGAAGCATTTGCTTGGGAGTGGAGTTTTGGAGAAACAGGACAAATGGATAATACTTCAGAATTTCCGGTATATAGTTACAGTACTCCAGGTGTAAAAACAATTACATTAGTAATAAATGGGGATATGCCTCATATTGCAAGTAAAAATATTTATGTAAAACCTAGACAACTTATAAAAACAAAGAAAGATACTATAAAATCTTATGTATATGAGAAAGCTCCTAAATTGTTTGAGTTGCCACCTGGTAATCCACAAAAAGATCCTTTAGAAGATTTATTAAGAAATATTCATGGTGTTCCGGTCTTAAATCCTTTAGAGAAAAAAATAAAACAGGCAGAAGAAAGTAAGGCTCCCGATATTTCAGAAAATCAATTTCAAATATTGTTATTAGAGGTAGCAAAACAAAGTAAAACTAAAGAAGATTTTATTCAATATACTTGTGGTAGCTACGATTTCCCGGTAATTAAAAACAATAATAAAATAATGACATTCGCAGAGTTTTGTAATCAACTACAAAATAAAAAAATAAAAATAGAAGCTCTAAGATTGACTAAAGATAATAAAAATTGCATTGCAGGCCTTACAATAACCTATAAAGTTAAAAAAGCTTTTATATGGACTTATGATTAGATAAAATTAATTATCATTATGCAAAAAGATATAGTTTTTCATGAAGAATTATATATGGCATTAGAAATTGCAAAAAAATATGCTATTGAAAGCCATAACATAGAATATGGAGCACCACATCTGCTTAAAGCTATTCTTCATAGGGATTTATCTCTATTAAAAGAATTAGAGGCTATGAAAAAAGATGTATTTTTTATTGAAGAATGGGCTGAAGTGAGAATAGATGATATTCCAAAAGCAAATAAAGTGTTTCAATCAAATCCCGACAGAACTATTGATAATATTATACAAGAAGCAGATGAAGTAAGAGATATTCTTGGTAGAGAAGAGGTAGATTTATATTGTATCATGGTGGCATTGTCTACACCGGGTGTAGGTTTCAATTTTGATCAAATGAAAAGTTTCCCTATAACTCGAACTGAATTACTAATTGAAGAAGGTGAAATAAAACCCAATCAAGTTCAAGAAATGGATGATGGAAATACTAATTTTTCTAGAAAATATTTATATAAATATTGTAAGGATAAATTAGTACAAGCTAAAAAAAATCCTAAAAATATTGTTGCACGAGAAAAAGAAATTCAGGAAATAGTAGAAGTGATATGTAGGTTTTCCAAACCTAATGTTTTATTACAAGGTTATCCTGGAGTAGGAAAATCTGAAATAATAGAAGGATTTATTAATTTAATAGTAAAGAAACAAGTTCCGGATAAGTTAGTTAAAACTAAAGTTTTTGAATTGGATTTAGGAACACTAATTGCCGGAGCTTCTTACAAAGGGGAGATAGAAGATAGATTAAAAAAAATATTACAAGAACTAAAAACATATCCTCAAGTAATCCTATTGATAGATGGTATTCATGTTCTTTTAGATAAAAATAGTGACAATGCAGGATTATCAAGTATACTTAAAAGTGAACTTTCCGGTAATACAGGACTAACATTAATAGTTACTACTACAGTAGACGAATATACAAAAAAGATAGAAAAAGATGAAAGTCTTTCAGGAATGTTTGAAGTCATTAAAGTCGAAGAACCTAATGAGGAACAGGCGTTTAGAATAATAAAGTCTGCATTGTCATCATACTTAAAACATCATGAAATTAAAGTGACGGATGATTCTATAACTGAATCAATAAGACTTTCTAAAAGATATCTTAAAGAAAAATGTTTGCCAGAATCTGCTTTAAATCTATTAGATAGGACGATGTCAGTAATAAAAACTGCAGGTATTTCATTTTTAAAAGAAAAAGAATCTCTTAAAAAAAAGTTAGAAGAAATCAAAGAAAGTCCAGGGAATAAAAAACTAGAATTAAAATGGTTTTTAGAAGATTTAAAGAAAAAAGCCCAATATTTAATTGTACAAGAAAATAATTTAGAAGAAGAAAATTTAGAAAATAACACAGAAGAAGAAATATTTGAATATTTAGGCAATCTATTGGAAAGGCTTTCGAAAATTGCAAATTCTAAAAAAGAACACATAGAACCTATTGACCTAACGGCAGTTGTTGCTCAAAAAACAGGAATTCCTGTAGGCAAATTACATTCAGAAGAAAAAGATAGACTGCAGAATATGGAAGATATTTTAAAAGAAAGAGTCGTAGGGCAAGATTATGCAATACAAGTGATTACAGAGGCCGTGTTAGAATCTCGATCAGGATTGAGTAAAGCAGGACAGCCTATAGGATCTTTCTTTTTTTTAGGACCTACCGGAACAGGGAAAACAGAATTAGCAAAAGCTCTAGCAGATTTTTTATTTCAAGATGAGCAAGCAATCATACGGTTTGATATGTCTGAGTTTAAAGAAGAACATTCAGCAGCCTTACTATATGGAGCTCCCCCAGGGTATGTAGGATACGAAGAAGGTGGGTTATTAGTTAATAAAATAAGACAAAAACCATATTCAATAGTATTATTTGATGAAATAGAAAAAGCACATTCCTCTGTATTTGATGTATTCCTTCAAATTATGGATGAAGGAAAATTACATGACAGACTTGGAAAAGAAGGAGATTTTTCTAATGCATTAATTTTATTTACATCTAATATAGGATCTCAGTTTATTGTAGATTCTGTTAATAATGAAAACAAACTACCATCCTCTAACCAGTTAATGGAAATTATGGCTCGTAACTTTAGACCAGAGTTCTTAGGCCGACTTACAGAGATAGTTCCATTTAGTCCTATAAGTAAAAGCAACGCTATAGGCATATTTGAAATACATCTGAAAAAAGAATTATTAGACTTAGTAAAAAGTCTTAATATTTCATTAAAAATATCTGAAGATGCAAAGTCATTTTTAGTAGATAATGGATTTAATGCTACTTATGGTGCAAGACCATTAAAAGGAATAATACGCTCAGAATTGAGACGCCCTATGGCTAAAAAAATAATATCAGGAGAGATAAAAGAAGGGGATATAATAAAAGTAGATTTAGAATCAAATAGTCTAAAATGGAAGATAAATTAACAATCATAATATAAAAAAAGAAAATCTATGTTATCAAATTTTGGAATTGGAGGTAATGAAGTGCCTCTAGATGCAAATGAAGCAATTATTGAAATAGCACAAAACAGAACTTTAATTGCTCAAAAACTGACAGGACAGACTCCTATTAGACCTGAAATTGTAGAAGGTTTAAATACCGTAGAACAAGTGTTTGAACATTTCAAACCCGAAGTTAAAGTGAATTTTGAAGATGCAGAAGGAGCCACAAAATTTGAAGAATTAAAATTTAAAAATTTAGGAGACTTTGGCATTAAAGGAGTTACAGCTCAAAGTAAATTTCTGACAGATTTACAAATGGAGAAAGAACAGTATCAAAAAATAATAAAACAACTTAAATCCAATAAAATTTTAAAAGCAGCTCTAGAAGATCCCGATGCTAAAGGAGCTCTTATGGAAACTATTGAAGGATTAATTAATGAATTAAATCAAAAATAATTATGGCTAAAGAAGATATAAAAGCACAAGTTCAGGTAAAAGGAGTGGCTGTAGCTGAACCCGCAGGAAAAGTTAGTATTCAGAAAGGACTAGATAAACTAGCTAAATTTGGTGGTTTTGATTTATTAGAAGCCTCTATAGAAAATGTTCAAAATTTGAATCCCGAACGTAAAGCCAGGCGTCAAATTTTCTTAGGAGACGCAAACAAAAAAGAAGAAAGAAATTCGTTAAAAAAAACATTAGAACTATGGTTAGGAATATTAAAAAACAATTCAAACCTAACCGATATGGTAGCTCAAAGTGAAGATAAAAGTAAAGTTGCAGAAAAAACACTTACTAAAAATTTAGCAACAGCGATTAGAGAAACAGAAGAATTAGAAAAAGCATATAGAACTATAGCTTTATTTTATAAAAATACTGAGCAAGATAAAGTGAAAAATGTTTCTATAATCAATGCAGAATTAGAACAATTAACAGATTTAGATAATACCAGATTTATAGAAGCCATTCATCAAGAACTAGTAAATAATTATGATCGTTTAGATCTTAAAAACAACTATGGCTTGGTTGTTATCCCAGGATACCTAGGAAGTAATAAAGTAGTAGAAAAATGGGCTAAAATTGCACATGAAAATAAAGTTATGCTCGTGACGGATTTTGCTCATTTAGATGAACCAGATGATGTAATGGAAATGTTTGACGAGGCATATTTAACAGGTGGAGATATTTACCGTTCTAATGTATTAATGACTTGTAATTGGTTAGTAGGACGAGGTAAATTTGATGAAGTAGAAGAGGCTGATGATTTATATATCCCTCCATCTGCGGCATTAGCTGGGAAAATCTATGGAACATTAATGTCCCAAGTAACAGCAGGTAAAAAATTTGGAGGTATTAATGAAGTAGATGGAGTAAAATTTGACCTTAAAAAAAGTGAAATTGCCAGTTTAGAAAATATGGGCTTAATTCCTATGGTTAATGAATATGGAAAAGTTATGGCATTTTCAGGGAAAACATTATTTAATGGAGATAATTTAGGTCTTCAGACTTATTCTGTAGTCCGAGTTTTCGATTATGTAACTAAAGTTTTAATGGATTTCTTAAACCGTAGAGCTTTTGAAAACTTTACAGCTAAAACACGTAAAGAAATCATGGCACAAATTGTTCGTTTCTTGGATGGAATTACTGGTCCCGATAAACTTATTGAAAATTTTGAAGTAAGAAGATTTGAACAAGACCCTATTCAAAAAGATCGTATTTATTTAGATATTCATATGAAACCTTATTTCCCTGCTAAAAATTTCCTAATAAAAATGGATGGACATAAAGGTGACGATGGCAATTCTAATGAATGGGATACAGAATACGAACAAAAGTAAAAGTCTAACCATAACCTAAGAAAGGAGAAAAATTAATTCTCCTTTCTTAAAAAAAAATATATGAGCTATAAAAGTAAAATATTCATATTGCTGCTTATAAGTATTTCCTCTAGTTTTTTATCATCTCAAGATAAAAACAAACAGGGAACGAATATTAATAAAATAACAGAAGATACCATACTTACAAGAATGGTAGACTGTAATGCTTTATTCACATTAAACAATAGGAAGATAGATTATTTGGGGAAAAAATCATATGTGTATTCTGAACCTTATTATTTAAGAGCTTACAACAGTAAAAAAGATTATTCGGTATTCCAGATAGGAAAAAGAAAAAACACAAAACCTTTTTTATATGTACGTGTTTTTACTTTTAATACCTGTATAAAAAAAGATGAAGTATTAGAATTTATTTTAGAAAATGAATTTAGATACAGGATAAATAATATATTCGACCCTAATTGTGACGGATATGTTGTAAGTAGAGTTAAAAATAAAGACATTAAAGCTCTTACTGAATCAAATATAAAAAGCATTAAAGTGTTAACTTTTGAGAAAGACTTTGAATTTCATTTGAACGAAGATGAAGCAGAAAGAATGAAAGATGAATTGCAATGTCTTAAGTATAATAAATTTAAATTTAAATAACAATGCCTCTGCCACAATTAGGATTATCCCTTTCTATAACTGATAATGCAGGTTCTCCCATTTATGCAGGTGAAGGAGAAAGAGAAAAAATGGCAGGATTCGATTCGGCTCTAAAAGAACATAAAATATTCATTACTATTTCAGATGAGCAGGTAAATGAAATTGAAATTGATGTTCATAATGATATTTTTGATAAAATAAAACTTCCCACCTTTAAGATGATGATAACCGATGATAAAACAGAAGAAAAAACTTATTATGAAGTAACACGAGATTCTTTTCTATTGGAAGAATTAAAAACTAAAGAAATAGGAGGTCTTTCATTTTTAGGGCTTAATGTGTTTTCCAAAAAAATGTACACTTTACCAGTAATTACTTTTGAACCCTTAGTATCTACTATGGAAATATTTGAAGTTTCTAAATATAGAACTAAAAAAGAAGAATACTTATCTTATACATTACATCGAAATAATGAAACAGCATTATTAGTTTCTGGAAAACTATCCTCAGAATTTATAAAAAAAATGAATTCAAATTATTTTTTTTATGTGGTTGATTATCATGAAGGACAAAAGTTTATCGGAGATATTTCGTATAGGGAAAAATTTATTAAATCCATACCGAAAGTTGAAATAAACTTAATTAAAAGATCAAAAAATATAAAAGAATATGAATTGAATAAAAAAGGTAAAGTAAACAAAATAATCTATTTATAAAGCAAAGTAATTACTATGTATGACACTTATTATAAGACCCCGTTAAAATTTAAAGATCTTATTGAAAAAAAAGATCTGGAAAAAGTTAGCCTAGAATATTCTATAGCTCAATTCATAAATATTGTAATTACTTCCTCTTTTGGAGAATGTAAATTTAATGAAATATTTGGTTGCAAAATATGGGAAGCAGATTTTGACCTACTATCAGATCCTAACACTTTAAAAGATAGAATAAAAAATGATGTTAAAGTAGCAATTAAAATGCAAGAAAACAGATTAGATCTTACAGAAGTTGAGGTTTCTATTGGAAATGTAAAAGCTGCATCATACAATAATTCATATAGAATAAAAAAAAGAATAACCATTGAAATAAAAGGGTTTATCAAAAAAACAAACAGGGATTTTAGTTTCATAACAAAATTTTTTGTAGGACCATTATCTTATAATTAAAAATATATGGATACACAAGAAAGAATAAAAGATAGAATATTAAGAAGAGCAGCATATACTTGGGGATATACAGATAGTGAACTTGAAACTTCATTTGATCCTATAGTTTCATTACTGTTAGAAGCTTGTGCTTCTGAATTAGAAAAAATATCCGCGGAACTTAATAATTCCAGATCACGAATAATAGAAAGGCTTTTAGAAATTATGTCACCGGAAGATAAAACGGGCATAATACCAGCCCGCTCTATTTTACATCTTAATCCGGTAGAAAATAACTTCAAAGTATCTTTAAAACATCAGTTTTTATGTAAAAAGACTATACAAAATATATATGATCCGCTGGCTCCTAAAATTAAAAATATATATTTTGGTCCGACTTTACCTTTTATTCTTACTCAGGCAACTTTAAGTTATATTGCATTTTCAAATACAATGTATTCTTTACAGAGATTGATTCATAAAGATCAAATAGCAAAAAGCAAAGAATATTTAAAACCAGGAACATTTTGGTTAGGTATAAGATGCCCGGAAGGAATAACTAAAATCGAAAAATTAATGTTTTTTACAGATATAAGAAACATTTCTCAGAGAGAAGTTTTCTATAACTATTTAAAACAAACAAAATTTTATATAAAAGATAAAGAAATTCCATTTCAAGAAGGTTATAATGTTCCTAATTTTTCTATAGATATAGACTCTATAATAAATAAAAATTATAATAAAATAAATCAAATATATACAGATATAAATGACTATTACTTTGATAAATTCTTTCATTTTACTGAAGATATAGAAATAACTAACGATATATTTGAAATTCCTGAAGAACTTACTCAGCATTTTAACCTTGATAATACAAAAATAAATGAGTTGGAAAATGTACTTTGGATTAAAGCACAATTTCCGGAAGTGGTTATAAATGATATTCTCGAAAATGTAATGTTTTATATAAACTCAATACCTGTAATAAATAAACAATTATTATATAAAACAGAGTCTATAGATTCCTATATTAATTATATACCATTAAGTACAGAAGATATATTTTTAGATTTGGAAAGCATTACAGATTCCAGAGGATATCAATATCACATAAAAAAATTCTCAGAAGGAAATTTAGATATAGGAGATGCAACTCTGAGACACACAGGAGTAGTACGGTTTGATGAAAGAAATGCATCAGAACTCATACAGTATCTTATAGAGCTTTTAAAAGATGAAAGTGCGTCTTTCTCAGTTATAGGAGGAGACTTTATAGACGGTACTATAAGAGAAGTAAATCAACTCATAGCTACACTTGAACAACATATAAAAGAAAAAAAATTTATAAAAACAAGCTTTCCTTATGTAATTATCAGGCCTAAAGACGCTTCTCTCAAAACAGATAACGATACATTTATGGTAGGATATTGGGTAACAAGTGGAGAAGATGCCAATGATTTGAAAATAGGAACAAAGTTAGAAGGAATCAATACCAATGATTTTGATCAAAATACTATAATGCTGATCAATACCTCGGTCGGAGGAAAATCTCGTTCAAGCACACAAGAAAAAATAGTCTCTTACAGGGAAGCATTACAAACAAGAGGACGAGTAGTAACCTTTGCAGATATAAAAACTTTTTGTTTGAATCATTTCAAATTTACTATTTCCCATATAGAAATAAAAAAAGGAACAAAGGTAGATTCTTCTACTAATAAAGGATTTGTTAGAACCATAGATATAATACTTGAAAAAAATAAGAATGTAGAATATGAAGTTTCAGAATTCGAATGGAAATATCTATGTGATAATCTATTATATAAATTAGATAAAGTTTCGTCCAATGTATATCCATATAGATTAATTATAAAATGAAAAATAGGTATATAATAACAGCTATCATTATTACAACTTTTCTAGTATTAAGTTGTAGAAGTAAGTATTATCGCGAAATACCATATAAAATAGTATATAATCAAAATGAAATAGAAAAAAAATTAAACATTCGTAAGATAATCCCGATTCTTGACACGCTAAATCAGGAATATGAAACAAATTTGAGCGATCGGCAAATATATTTAAAAGAAAAATATTCAATTATTTTAGGAATAAAACCAGAAGAATTAAAAAACTATAAATTTTATGACTTTATAGATAAATGGATAAATACACGTTATGCGCAATCAGGATTTACATCAGATAGTATGAGCATGGCTCCTTTTGTAAGTGCATTATACCAGTATTCATTTAAAAAAAAATTACCCTCAACCCCTTTAGGTATATTTAAATCCAAAGAAATAAACCTTTTTACAGGTAGAAAATTTTTGCAAGAAGGAGATATTTTATTTTTCAGATATAATAAAGATATCCCTATAGGAGATGTAGGGGTATATCTTAGAAACAACAGAATTCTTGTAACCACGAAAAGAGATGGATTAATTATAAGTGATTTCAATCAAGATTATTTTCAATTAAGATATATAAGTGCAGGAAGGTTAATACCTAAAGATGAACTAGAACAGGATTAAAAGATGAGAACCACAGAAGAAAAAACTATAATAGAAAGGGTTAAAGATAGAATAAATTCTCTGCAAGATGATTTAAAAGCAGAAGTAATAATTTCTGAATTATTGGATAAATTAGATTCAGAAGAATCTAGTTTTTTAATAGATATGAAAGGTCAATTTAAAAGACCTTTTAGAAAAGATGTACTTAATGCAGAAATTATTGATTTCAAATATGATGATACCCAGTTTGTTAAAGTAAATTTATCCCGAGATGGGATTTATGACACTTTACCGGAAAGAATGTTTCATGAACCACAGTCAGGGAAGCCAAAAATTGAGGTTAGTGAAATGACTCAAGAGTATAAGAGTAACCGAAATGAGGAAATATATGCTCGAAAATTTTTCCAACCTTTTGAAAATGAATTTTTTCTAAAAGCATTAGAAAGAGAAAACTTAGAAAAAGAAATATTATTAGAATTAAATGGTTCAAAACCCATTGAATTTTTCTATGAATTTTGGGAATTAAATAATGAGATACCTCAAATTTTAATGACTAAGCTCATAAGAATACTACCTTACACATATAAAATTGTTGGAGACCTTGAATTAACTGTAAATTGTTTAAGTTATTTATTAGAAGAAAAAGTAAAAATCTCAGAAAAAACTTATAAAGAACAATCCAGTCCAGAAAAAGAACAAAGTCTAGGTAATTGTAGGTTAGGATTAGATATGATATCAGGGAATGAATACATGGATTATTCCTTGTATTTAGAATTTAAAATCGGACCTCTAAAAAAGACATCATTTTTAGAATATATACATCAAGGTAAAATAAAGAAATTTATAGAATTATTCTATGAATATTTTCTTCCTATGGAAATAGATGTTAAAACCACAATTTTATTAAATCAAGATATAGAAGCATTCAGTTTAAAAGAATTATCAATATTAGGAATAACTACAAGAATATGAAATTTAAGACATATTTCAAAGACTTAATAGATCCCAAAATAATTATTGGCGTGTTAATTATTTTGGCTGTAGCCATTATAATAACTGTTTTTTTTACTTCAAAAGTTAGCAGTTTTAAGCAAAAATATAAAAATAAATATATAGCATACCTTATAGTAACGATGCTTATATTTGCTTTAATAACTTTTATAGGCTCTTCAGAAGTTTTTAATGGAGATGTATATAATATTTTCACCTTCTATCAGACAATATTTTTCATATTAGGAATTATTCATTGTTATATATATAGAAGTTATTTCAAAAAATTTGATACCACATCTATTTGGATTGAATTACTATTTAACCTTATAATTTTAATCTATTCCATTATTCCAATAATTATCATTTATACCATTGTAAAAGGAAATGTCTTTGTTTATAGCATGGCATTTTCTACACTTACATTTTTAGTTCCGACACTTATATATGGAACTTTTGAATCATGTATATCAATACCTCCCAAAATATATAAAACCTGGGAATTTCCAGATGAGCATGCATATCCAGATCCTCCAGATAGTGAATATAGAGATATGCTAGTAGTAACTTTTCTATTTCACAAAGACCCCAATTCAACGATGAGGACAGAATTTAGGGCAAAAGCTCCCATCAGGATGGATTTTGGAAGATTATTCTATCATTTTGTTAATGATTATAATCTTAAAAATCCGGATTTTCCTATCAATTTATTAGATAAAACCGGACAAAAACAACATTGGGTGTTTTATTTAAAATCTAAACATTTAGGAATTCCTAAATATATACAGCCAAAATATCCACTTTATATGAATAAAATTGAAGAAAATAGTGTGATTATATGTGAAAGAACACCACCATTACTAAATTCAGTAGATGAAATCAACTATGAAATCAATGAAGATCAAATAGAAAAAGAAGAGAATAAATTAAATCATAAAAAAGAAAACTTTTAACTTAAGATAATACATATTATGTTAGAAAAGCTAAACTATTTTCCGGTTAATTGGATTGATGGAATGAAAATAAATAAATCCCATTTTATTGCTATGCAAAATAATTATGTTGACATAGTTAGGGATGCTATAGGTAGTCAGGTAACCCCTATTACATATGGTCTTCTTCCTGTTCAAAATTCAATGGAATCAATAAAAATCTCATTGGTAATTGACAATCATAAATTATTAAGAGTAAAGATCGAAGAGTGCCATGCTATAACTCCCAATGGCTCTAGGATAGAAGTAAGTCCAATGAGTAATTCGATAAACATGCAAATGCCTTATCCTGAGGCAGTTTTTAACATAGAAGATGATCAGGAAATAGTTTTACTCGCAAATATTATAGTAAACCCGTTCGAAACAGCCCCTTATGGAGAGCTAGATCCCGATGAAAATCCACCCAGATATCCCTATTTAGTTCCCACCTATAAATTACATTTGGTGCAAGAAGGACAAATGGGACAAGAATCTAGCTATGCCGGTTTTCAGTTAACGGTAGGTAAAATAGTTGTAAATAAAGAAGAAACCTATCTTCAACCCGGTTATATTCCTCCATGTACTATGACGAACAGTCATAAAATATTAATCAATATGCATACTCTTATTGATAAGTTTATGGGGCAATTAGAATTATATGCAGTACAGATTGCGCAAAAAATAAATAGAAAACAACAGACTAATGAGTTGGCAGTTATGGTGTTAAGATTGTCAGATTTAATCATAACTTACTTAGGTAATGAAATTAATTCCCTCAGATGGTTAGGACTATACACAAGCCCTGCTTATATGTTAGATAAAGTTGTCCGATTAGCTCGAATCATGAAAAATTTTGTAGATGCACGTTCAGGTGCGGGAAAAGAAGAATTACTAAATTATCTGGCAGAATGGTGCGGATTATCGCAAGGAGATTTTGAAGTGCTATTTACTGACTTAGTCAACGTAGGTTATAATCATTCCCAAATTGATAAAACATTAAAACAAGTAGATGTATTTATGAGTACTATAGAACAACTTTTCTCGGCACTTAACAAACTCGATTATATAGGTAAAAGAAATGATACCGGAATATTTGTTAAAGAAAGAATTGAAAATGATCCAATTCAAAAAACTAAACGTAGTAGATTTTTAGAAGATTAAAAAAATATAACTATGGAAGTATTAAATAAAAAAGAAAGAGTCACATCATTTTTATTGTTTATCCTATTATTTCTTATTACTACAGTAATAATAGTTTTAGCAATATTTTATAACTATCAGTTGCCTTTAAAGGAAATTGCAGAATTAAAAAAACAAAATCAATCTATGATAAATGAATTCAGTTATCAGGGGAGGTTTGAGCATCAAATGGAAACCTTAAAAAAATATATAGATTCTATAGATATGCCTAATCAAGATGTTTATTATTACCAACAAAAAGCCATTAATATGGTAATAAACATGGAACAGGGAATTCCCCCTCAAGACAGCATAAGAAGAGGATTGCTTTATAAAAACTTTTTATTAACCAGCCGTTCACTTATAGATTCAAAGAAAACAATTAAAACCTATGGGAAAAGTAAGGCTGAAATAGATACTCTTTTGGCACAAATTCAAACTTATAAAAGACAAATAGAAATAATGAAAAGAGACTTAGAAATTTGTAGAATGTTAAATAGAAAAGATTAATTAATAACTTTTTTAAGCATCATCTTATTTGGAAGACCAGTACAAATTTTAACATAAAATTAACATTACGTATAAAATAAGATAAAGGTGAATTTATATATTTGTCATATAAATATGTAGTCAATAAAATAATAATTACTAAATAAAAAATTAATATTATGTCATTTAAAGCAAAACTAGAAGTAGCGGGAAAGAAATACAATGTTCTAAACGTGAATTATTCCTTAGCCCAAGAAACAGATCCTACAGGAAGACCCTCCTCTCAAACCCGAGGAGGGCGAATAGAAGTCACTGTAGAATCAACCGGAGAGACCGATATCTTTGAGTGGATGACCAATAGCTTTGAGCGTAAAGACGGAAAAGTAATCTTTATCAAAAGAGATTCCGATGCAACCTTAAAAGAATTGGACTTCACCGATGGGTATGTAGTCAAATACAAAGAGAATTTTGATTCCAATGGAACCAATCCATTAACAGAGACCTTTACGATTTCAGCTAAGACCATCAAGATGGGAACCGGTGAACATGTAAACGAATGGGTATAAAATTCTCTATCCCCATAAGAAAAAACATCTTTTAAGCAAAGAGAATGAAAAAAGGGGAAGCTACAGCTTCCCCTTTTTTCAAATTTAACCCTATTATAAAAATAAACACTTATCAAAAATAACTTATAAAATGTCTTCATTTTTAGCCAAATTAGAAATGGAAGGATCTGTATATACAGTACTTCATTGCCACTACAGCTTTCAAAAAAACATAGATTCCTCAGGCAAACCCCAGGGAGCAACCCGCGGAGGATACCTGGATTTAACCTTGGAAAGTAACGGGAATTCAGTTTTCATAGACTGGATGCTATCACAAAATAAGACCAAAGACGGAGTCATTATCTTTTACCGTCGCGATGCGATGAGTAAACTACAGGAAGTAAAATTTGAGAAAAGCTACTGCATCTCTTTCGAAGAAGAATTTGATGCTACAGATAACCAGCCGATGCGTATACGCTTACAATTATGTTCCAAGAAGCTGAGTATAGCCAATATCAGCTATGAGAACAGTTGGAAACTGGGCTGAGCAAAATAACCCCAGGGAGAGGGTCTGGGTATATTTTTAAAGACCAATAAAAAAGGAGGAAAAGCCAAGTCCTTTCCCGAATCAAAACCCCAATATATGAGCATAATAGATGATCCTAATAAAAAGACACCTCAGGTAGACCTGAGTAAACTCACAGAAAAGCTACAACAATCTGCCCTTGACTCAGCCGAGACAAAACTGGATCAAGCCACCCAAGGCATCCGAGAAGAGGTAAAAAAAGTACAGGAAACAGCCACCCGGGTACAAAACAAACTAACCCAGGTAAACGAAGAACTTAGCCCGATAAAAGGCAACACCTTTGAAATCATCCCCCCGG
>NZ_PSZN01000013.1:0-19176 GCF_002964965.1 Apibacter adventoris | reverse complement strand
CCGGGGGGATGATTTCAAAGGTGTTGCCTTTTATCGGGCTAAGTTCTTCGTTTACCTGGGTTAGTTTGTTTTGTACCCGGGTGGCTGTTTCCTGTACTTTTTTTACCTCTTCTCGGATGCCTTGGGTGGCTTGATCCAGTTTTGTCTCGGCTGAGTCAAGGGCAGATTGTTGTAGCTTTTCTGTGAGTTTACTCAGGTCTACCTGAGGTGTCTTTTTATTAGGATCATCTATTATGCTCATATATTGGGGTTTTGATTCGGGAAAGGACTTGGCTTTTCCTCCTTTTTTATTGGTCTTTAAAAATATACCCAGACCCTCTCCCTGGGGTTATTTTGCTCAGCCCAGTTTCCAACTGTTCTCATAGCTGATATTGGCTATACTCAGCTTCTTGGAACATAATTGTAAGCGTATACGCATCGGCTGGTTATCTGTAGCATCAAATTCTTCTTCGAAAGAGATGCAGTAGCTTTTCTCAAATTTTACTTCCTGTAGTTTACTCATCGCATCGCGACGGTAAAAGATAATGACTCCGTCTTTGGTCTTATTTTGTGATAGCATCCAGTCTATGAAAACTGAATTCCCGTTACTTTCCAAGGTTAAATCCAGGTATCCTCCGCGGGTTGCTCCCTGGGGTTTGCCTGAGGAATCTATGTTTTTTTGAAAGCTGTAGTGGCAATGAAGTACTGTATATACAGATCCTTCCATTTCTAATTTGGCTAAAAATGAAGACATTTTATAAGTTATTTTTGATAAGTGTTTATTTTTATAATAGGGTTAAATTTGAAAAAAGGGGAAGCTGTAGCTTCCCCTTTTTTCATTCTCTTTGCTTAAGAGATGTTTTTTCTTATGGGGATAGAGAATTTTATACCCATTCGTTTACATGTTCGCCGGTTCCCATCTTGATGGTCTTAGCTGAAATCGTAAAGGTCTCTGTTAATGGATTGGTTCCATTGGAATCAAAATTCTCTTTGTATTTGACTACATACCCATCGGTGAAGTCCAATTCTTTTAAGGTTGCATCGGAATCTCTTTTGATAAAGATTACTTTTC
Organism: Apibacter adventoris; assembly: GCF_002964965.1. NCBI lineage: Bacteria > Pseudomonadati > Bacteroidota > Flavobacteriia > Flavobacteriales > Weeksellaceae > Apibacter > Apibacter adventoris. The sequence continues at coordinate 18,125 of NZ_PSZN01000013.1, read as the reverse complement.
CGTCTTTACGCTCAAAGCTATTGGTCATCCACTCAAAGATATCGGTCTCTCCGGTTGATTCTACAGTGACTTCTATTCGCCCTCCTCGGGTTTGAGAGGAGGGTCTTCCTGTAGGATCTGTTTCTTGGGCTAAGGAATAATTCACGTTTAGAACATTGTATTTCTTTCCCGCTACTTCTAGTTTTGCTTTAAATGACATAATATTAATTTTTTATTTAGTAATTATTATTTTATTGACTACATATTTATATGACAAATATATAAATTCACCTTTATCTTATTTTATACGTAATGTTAATTTTATGTTAAAATTATGTTAAAATTAATTAATCTTATGAACTACAGGGTAGACTTATTATTGTAGAACTTTACAAATACTAAATTATCTCATTATTATAATTTATAAATGACTGAATTAATTTAATTTATAATTAAATATGAAAAACCTATCAAGATGGTTGTAAGTAAATTAAGGTAGGTTCTGTTTTAAGTAGATAAAATGGAGATAGTTATTAAGTAAATAATGACGTAGTAATTTTTTTAGTGATCGATGGAATCAACAGTTACCCACGTTTTACATTTGGTAAATTTAATTTTAAGGGATCCATAATATAGAGTATATCTTGGGCAGGGAACTTCTTGGGCTTTGCTTTCCTTAAAATTGATTTTTCCTTTTACTAGGGCTGTATCTAAAATGAAATTTTTAGATATTTTATGAATGTTTATGTAAGTAAGACTTTGAGGGGAAAACTTAATTTTTTTTGTTTTAATTTCAGCTAAAACTCTGTCATTTGGCAAGTAAGACCATGAAAATAGCCTGTTCCCAAAAATAAATAGAAGGAACACGAGCCCCATACCTAACCCTAATAGATAATAACGTAATCTTTGGGAAAAACTCATGTTATATAATTAAAAGATTAATATCTTGATAAGGTAATTCATACCAATTAGCAATTTGAGAATTGGTAACTCTTCCTTTATACATGTATATACCCTTGCATATGCCTCGATTTCTTGAAAATAAAGTTTCAAATCCTCCTTGGTTAGTAACATCCAGGAAATAACTTAAAAAAAAATTACTTAGTGCTTTGGATGCAGTTCTAGCTACACGAGAAGTAATATTTGGTACACAATAGTGTATAACACCATTTTTTATGAAAGGTTTGTCACAAAGGCATATTTCAGAAGTTTCAAAAATTCCGCCATTGTCAATGCTAATATCGATAATCACAGCTCCTGGTTTCATTTTTTCCACCATTGACTCAGTAACTAGAATAGGGGCGCGCATTTCCCCTTTAAGGCAACCTATAGCTACATCGCATCGTCTTAGTGATTTTTCCAGTTCTTTTGGATCAAGAGTAGAAGTAAATATTTTTCTTCCTATTACTTCTTGTAAATGTCTGAGTTTGGTTAAAGAATGATCAAATACTTTTATGGAGGCACCTAAACCCAGGGCAGAACGAGCTGCGTTTTCACCTACGGTTCCTGCTCCAATAATTACTACATTGGTTGGGCGTACTCCTGTTATTCCTCCCATTAACAAACCGTTACCCCCGTGTGAGGAGGAAAGAAGTTCTGAGGCAATAAGGATGGAACAAGTTCCTGCTATTTCACCTATCAGTCGTATCAGTGAGAGTTGATTATGTCTGTCTCTAATATATTCAAATCCTAAAGCAGTAATTTTTTTTGAAGATAGTTTTTCAAAGTATTCTTTATTTTGTGTATTAATTTGAACTGCTGAAATAAGATATGAATCAGGATTCATTAATTCTATTTCATTAAGGGTAGGAGGTTCAGTTTTTAAAATAATCGGTTTTGAAAATACTTCTTTTTTTTCATAAGAAATTTTAGCTCCGGCTTCTGAATATTGATTATCTGTAAAATGAGCACCAAGTCCGGCTCCATTTTCTATTGTAATATTAATTCCATTTGCTGAAAGAACAGAGACCGCATCAGGAGTTAAGGGGATACGTTTTTCATTTAGTAGGTTTTCTTTGGGTATGCCTATACTTATTTCTCCTCTTTTTTTTATTACTTCGATACGCTCCTCTTGTGGGATTAACTCTTCCTCAGAAAATGGGGTAAAAATGCTCATTTAGCTAAAGGTTAAATATCTAGTTTGATTTTTCAAAATTAATGAAATTTTATGATGTTCAGGCAAATCATTTTCATATATTTCAGGCCATTCTATAAAACAATATTCTCCGGAATCAATATATTCATCAATTCCAAGGTTTAAAAGTTCGTTAATATCATTTATTCTATAAAGATCAAAATGAAAGATTTTCCCCTTTTTAGATAAATATTCATTTACAATGGAAAATGTAGGGCTGGTTATACTGTCATAAGAACCTAAAATTTTTCCGAAAGCTTTAATAAGAGTAGTTTTTCCGGCTCCCATATCTCCATGTAAAGTGAAAATTTTATAAGTTGAGTTTAGAATGATTTCTTTTGCTGCTAGGTCCAGATCATTAACAGTTTGTATGCAAAAATCCATAATATAAGGTTATTTAAGACATATAAGTTATCGAAAAAGATTGAAACATATAAGGCAAATCTTTATTATTAAGTTACAAAAATAACTAAAAAAATATTTTTTTATCTTTGTTGTATAGAATCTTTTAAAATAAAATAGTAGATGCGATTGAATTATAAATCAATATCAGGTATTATTGGAATGGGATATTTTGTAATTGGTATTTTAATTATCCTATATAATAAGTTTTTTATTGATTTAGAACCTAAATGGGCAAGAATTTTAGGGATTTTATTTATAGTCTATGGTGGTTTTAGGTTTTATAGAGCAATTAAGTATATAAGAGAAAATGGCTAAAAAAATAGGTTTTTTTTATTTGATTTTTTTGTTTTTTGTTTTAGTAAATTCCTGTCAAAAAGAAATTCAGCAAAAAGAAGCTTATAGAAAAGGGAAAATAACAATTGGCATAGACCCTTCATTTTTAAATGTAGGAAGTGCTTTAGTTGAAGTTTTTAAGTCTTCTTATCCTGAAGCACAAGTAAATTTTAAGCCGGAAGTAGAGGATTTGGTAATTGCAGATTTTATTCAAGGCAAAATAACTATGGCAATGGTAAGTAGGAATTTAAGTGAACAAGAAGGTAAAATATTGTTTGCTAAGACAAGGATGAAATTTATTTCTACACAAATAGCTTGTGATGCCATTGTTTTGGTTACTTCGAAAGAGAGTTTAATAGATAGTATTCGTATTTCAGATTTGAAAAAAGCAATAGAACATTCAGATAATTCATATGTTTTTGATGGTGGAAATTCAAGTAATTTTAATACTTTAGTTAGAAAATTACAATTAAATATTAGTGAAGATTATAAAATAACAGCATTGAATAATGCAGATCAGGTAATTAATTATGTTTATAAAAATAAATCATCTATAGGAATAATCGGATTAAATGCTTTGAGCGACACAGGTGACCCAAAGGTAAAAGAATATTTAAATAAAATTAAAATTATACCAATAATAAATTTTGATAATCAAGTAATAAATCCTTCAATTCCTAATTTAAGAAGTGGGTTGTATCCTTTTACAAAAAGAATATTTTTATTAAATTCAGAAAATAATTTTTTATTAGGCAGTAGCTTTTCCCGATTTGCTGGTTCACAAAGAGGACAATTAATTGTAACAAGAGCAGGTTTACAACCTTACTTTTTATATGAAAGAAGAGTACAAATAAATTAAGATTTTAGAAAATAACTATTATAATGAAAACAGATAGAAAAAATGATAGGAACATGTTATAGTTATCTATTTTTATAGATAACATATAAATTGAAAAAATATAAATAAATACTTAGAAATTAAAATAAGATTAGAATGAATTTTAGAATCAAGCCAATTCAAGCCACATTTACTTTGTCAGCAGTAATGTTAGCAGGTGTATTAAATGCGCAAAATATTCAAGAGGGAATAAAATATTTAGGAAATGATCAGTTTAATAAAGCAAAAGAAGTTTTTGAAGGGTTAGTTTCTAAATCTCCTAGTGAAGAAAATTATTTTTATTTAGGTTATTTTTATCTAAAAAATGAGACTCCTAATATAGAGTTAGCCTCTCAAAATTTTAATAAGGGTTTAGCTCTAAATCCTAAATCTGAATTAAATAGAATAGGATTAGCCTGTGTGAAATTATTTCGGGGAGAAAAGGCTGCTGCTAATGCAGATTTTGATGCAATAGCTAAGGATAGTAAATATAGAAATGCAGAAGTATTATATAGAATAGCCGAAGCCTATATTTTATTTAAAAATAAACCGGAATCTATAGATGCAGATAAAAGCATAGATTATTCAGAAAAATTACTTAATTTGGTTAAAAACAAAGATAAGGCAGAATATTATATAGTTTTGGGAAATGCTTATTATGAAAAATTAGATCCGGGAAAAGCAATGACTAATTATACTCGGGCTTTGGAAATAGCAGATAATAAAGCAATGGTATATGCTTTAATTGGTAATCTTTGGTCTAGAACTAAACAAAACAACCAGTTAGCACTTGAAAATTTTACAAATGCGGTGACTGCAGATCCTAATTACTCAATAACCTATAAATATTGGGTTGATTATGATTTAAGAACACAAAAATATAATGATGCAACTACCCATTTACAAAAATACATGGAGTTGACAGGAAATAATGATGCTAACACCCAATTTAACTTGGCTAGAATAGCTTTTAATGCTAAGGATTTTGATAAAAGTTTAAATATTATAAATCAATATTGGGATAAAATTTCTGATCCGTTAAAATATAAAGTTAGAGCTCTAGTATTAGTTGAAAAATCTGATTTTTCCAATGCTTATGATGATATGAATTCTTATTTAAAAGCGATTAATAATTCTAAAATGGAAGGCTCAGATTATGGTATTTTAGGAAAAATCCAGACATCTTTAGCTGCAAAAGCTGTAGGGGAAGAAAAAACTAAGTTAGAAAAAGAAGCTGTTTTTAATTTAAATAAAGCTATAGCAGAGGGCGATAGATATTTTGATTATCAGGATTTATTACTCAAAATAAATCCTAATGCAAATTCTTCTTCTTCAGAAAATAATCCTAAGATTGTAGCATTAAAAAAAGCAGTAACAACTAATCCTAATGATACTAAATCTTGGTATGATTTAGCATTAGAACAGTATAATGCAAAAGATTATGTGGGATCTATTGCTTCATGGGATAAGTTGATTGAATTAATACCTACGTGGGAAACTTCTTATGGAGGTAAAGCTATGGCTCTTTATGCTTATGATAGGGAAGATAAAAGTGGTTTAGCTGCTCAAACTTATCAAAAATATATTGATATGGTATCTCCTAAAAATACTTATTCAGAAACAGAAAAAGCTTATTTAGCTATAGCTTATTCATTCTTTGCTTATAAAAATTTTCATGAGGGGGATAATGTTAAAGCTCAAGATTATGTTAATAAAATTTTAGCAATTGATCCTAAAAATGAAGAGGCTTTAAATTTAGAAAAACAATTAAAATAAAAACAAATAAAAAAAGAAACTTACAAGACAATGTAAGTTTCTTTTTTTATAAATAGTTATATAATATCTGTCTAAAAAGAGAAGCTTTTCTATTAAAATATAGATTATTTCAAAAGTAAAAAAAGCTATATAAATTTAAATAAACATAAATGGAAGAAAGATGTTCTTCTATTGCTTTTTATTAATCATTAGAAATTAATTCGACTATTTTATTTTCGTGAGCATCTAAATATACTTTAATTAAATTATATTTAGAAAGGGCTTTCATAGACTTATCCCATTTTTTCCCACTTAAACCAGCTTGAGTCTTTAATTCTATTAAATCAATTTTAGAATTATTATTTTTCAATATTTCAACAATTGTTTTTTCTTCTTCTGATAAATTTATAGATGAATTTTTTTGTTCAGGTTTCATTTGAGGGAAAAATAAAACTTCCTGAATAGAAGCATTATTTGTTAAAAACATTATTAAACGATCCATTCCGATTCCTAGCCCTGAAGTCGGAGGCATACCGAATTCCAAAGCACGTAGGAAATCTTGATCTATAAACATAGCTTCATCATCTCCTTTTTCAGAAAGTTTTAGTTGTTCTTCAAAACGTTCTCTCTGGTCTATAGGATCATTCAGTTCAGAGTAAGCATTGGCTATTTCTTTACCACATACCATCAATTCAAAACGTTCTGTAAGATTTGGATCAGATCGGTGTTTTTTTGTTAATGGAGACATTTCTACAGGATAGTCAGTGATAAAAGTGGGCTGAATAAAATTACCTTCACATTTTTCTCCAAAAATCTCATCAATTAATTTACCTTTTCCCATAGTTTCATCTACTTCAATACCCATATCTTTAGCAGCTTGTCTTAATTCTTCTTCAGTTTTTCCGGTAATATCATATCCACAATATTTTTTTATGGCATCTGTCATAGTTATTCTCGGATATGGGGCTTTAAAGTCTATTTTGTGATCTCCAAAAGAGGCTTGTGTTGTTCCATTTACTGCAATTGCACAATGCTCCAATAATAGTTCTGTAAAATTCATCATCCAATTATAGTCTTTATAAGCAATATAAATTTCCATTGCCGTAAATTCTGGATTGTGAGTACGATCCATTCCCTCGTTACGGAAGTTTTTAGAAAATTCATATACCCCATCAAATCCGCCTACAATAAGTCTTTTTAGATATAACTCATTAGCTATTCTAAGGTATAAAGGAATATTAAGAGCATTGTGATGAGTAATAAAGGGTCTTGCTGCAGCACCACCAGGAATAGATTGAAGAATAGGAGTTTCTACTTCAAAATACCCTCTTTCATTAAAGAAACTTCTCATAGCTGTAAAAAGTTTTGTTCTTTTTATAAAAATATCTTTAACTTGAGGGTTCACAACCAAATCCACATACCTCATTCTATATCTTTGTTCAGGATCATTAAATGCATCATGTACTTTTCCTTCTTCGTCTATTTTAGGTAAAGGAAGGGGGCGAAGTACTTTAGACAAAAGAGAGAATTCTTTTACCATAATAGTTTTCTCTCCTTTTTTAGTTATAAATAATTCTCCTGAAACACCTATAAAATCTCCTAAATCTAGAAGTTTTTTGTAAAAGTCATTATATTTAAATTTATCCTCTTCAGGACAAAGAATATCTCTATTAAAATAAAGTTGTATGCGTCCTTTACTATCTTGTAATTCAGAAAAACCAGCTTTTCCCTGAATACGGTTAGACATGAGCCTTCCAGCAATACTAACTATTTCCCCTTCCTTAAAATTATCTTTTATTTGTTGGGTAGTATGAGTGATTTTATATTCAGCTGCAGGAAAAGGTTCTATCCCTGCATCTTTAAGCTTTTGTAATTTTTCTCTTCGGATTAGTTCTTGTTCTGAAAGTTGCATATTTACAATTTTGTCATGCAAATTTAAGAATAATCTTGTATCTTGCTAATCTGTTTATTTAATTAAATTAGTGTCTTCTATATAATTTCCATCAGCATCATATGTTTCGTGATTGGACAAATAATAAGTAATTTTATTACTATCATAATAGGTAGATCTACTAATTAAAGGAGATGAGAAAATTTTAATCATTTTGTTGTGATTGTCTATCAATCCTTGGTATAATTTACCATCTTTATGTTTTTCAACAAAAGCATAATTTTTTTGAAAAGGCCCGGCATTATCATATTCTAAAGGAATAATAATTTCCCCTGAGGTATCTATAAAACCATATTTCTTAGGTGTATTTTTAGTAGAAACCAAAGAGTATCCGTTAGAGAAAGGGGCTTCGTAATTTAATTTTTTATTTGGTTTAATTTGAATTTCACCAGACTCATTTATATAAAATAGTTTATGATCTAAGGTTTTAATTAATAAAAGATGGTCTTTTCCAAATTGACCGACAATAGTCCAATTATCTTTAGTTAATGAATCTCCATTATTATTATAAACCATAAATTTTTCATTATTTTCAAATCTTTTATCTTCCATTTTTACGTATATAAAACCATTTTTTATATCTACATAATTGAAGGATTGTGGAAATAATTTCTGCCCATCTAAGGTATGTATGGTTATTTTATTATGTAATTCGCTTAAAATATATTTATCTTTTATCCATATATTATTATAAAATGTGGGAAGAATTTCTTTTCCATATATATTCATAACTCCTTTAGGACCATAAGGAAAACTTTGAATAATAACAAATTGGTTATGATAAAGGGTAGAGTCAGGTATTAAGTAATTTATACGAATTAAATGATTGTTAAGTCTGTCATATCTGTAAAAATAATTACCTTCTGTATCTTTTCTTCCATAATAAAAATATGTGTTAATAGCCTGAAGAACGTTCCACTCAGGATTAATTAACTGAATACCATCTGAACTTTTAAGGCCATATTTTTTTAATTCAGAATCGTAAATAACAGAGATATTTAAACTTTGAGTGTGAAATATTAAAAAAAACGGAAAGAAAAATAGTGTAAGTAATCTTCTCATAAATAGCACATAAGAAATTTATAACAAAACGTAAATAAAAAGTTACAAAAATATATAATTATTAACAAATTAAAATAATAAAAAAAGAATCGGAATAATTTATCCGATTCTTTTTTTATTTGTACATTAAGAAATTAACGTGATATTGGAATTTGAGTATAAGGAGTTCCTAGAATAGGATCAATAATTCCGAGTGCAACATATCCATTAGCATCTTTTATTTTTATATTTTTAAGATAACTGGTTTTAGCGGTTTTATAAATATTGATTCTACGGAATGGAATACATAGGTTAAAATTGAATTCTTTTAAACTTATGTTAGATGGCGATATTTTAATAGTTTTTTCTTTCTCTAAAACACTACCATTATCTGCATATACATCATAGGTTATTTCTAAGTTATCTGTTATAATTTTTCCGGGAATTGGATATTTATAGTCTAAAGCAACATTAAAACTATAGGAATTTAAACCAGAACAAGGAATGGGTGAATTTTTATAATATCTAAAATTAGATAAGGTAAAAGTTTGAGTTAAGTGCCCTATATTCCATAATTCTTTATTGTTTTTAAATAATTCGGTAGTATAAATAGGAACGCCTAAGCTATTAACTGAAAATTTTCCTAAGGAATAAAATTCTCCTTTAGTTAAAAATTCTGATTCATTATTTAATCCTCCATTTCCAATTGAAAGAGATTTTAAACCTAAATTAATATTACCATTAACATGAAGTAAATTTGTGTTAAGTAAGGTAATTTTTGGTATAATTGAAATTCCCATATCAGAAATAATTTCTCCTGTAAGATTAGATTTGGCTACAGATAAATTCTTCATTGAGTTTTCATATATAATATGACTTTTTTTATTTGGAATACCATTATAATATGCAAATCCAACCTTCAATTTTCCTGCAACATTTAATTCCAAATTTGAATTTTTAGCAATATTTGCTTCAATTTCAACAGGAAAATTAATTTCATCGATACTAATTTTAGCCGGGATATCTCCTAAAATATCGCCCGCAGGAATTGTAATATCTAATTCAATTTTCTTTAATTGATCCAATAGATTTGTTGGAACTTCTTCAATTAAATTATGATTTATCTTTTTATTAAAATTACCATCAAATTTAAAATATGGATTTATAATTGTGTTAAATTCTATATATGCAATTACTTCGTTAGGTAAATTTTGTGAATTTCCAAATCCTATTTTAATATTGAAAGTGGAACTAATAGAAGTATTAGGATTAAACACCATTCCCTCATAGCTATATTCTTTAATGAGATTTATGATATTAAAGGTAAAGTTTTTATCATAATTTTCACCTAAGGCTACCAAAGAATTGGATTTTGATTTAATTGCTTTTTCAGCTTGTTGGGTATTAACAGAGAACTCAATTGTACCACTGCTAAATAAATCACCTAAATAAGCTTCTGAAGTTTCTAAAAAATAGGAATTACCATTGTTTGAAACTGTTTTAATTTTTCTTAAGTAAGTATTATTTTCAGTTTTAAAATATAATACATTACCAACGATCAATTTTTCTTTAATTTCATTAGACAGAATTTCAAAATTAAAAATTCCGTTTTTCATTTTATCCTCAGAACTTTTAATTGTTACATTTTCTTGTGAAATTTTGACTAAGTCAGGATTTACTTTTAAATTATTTAAAGAATAATTTACTCCGTCAGCATATCCTTTTTTATTAATAGCTCTGCTTGGAGTTACATCTTCACTTAATGAACTATTATTTAAATCGTCTGAGCAAGAAAATAATATCATTATTAAGACAGTAGAAATAAATAAATAAAATTTTTTCATAAAAATGTTATTAGTAGGGTTATACATGTGTTATTAAAATAATTATAATTTTAGTTATATCTATTTAAACTAAAAAATAAAATTATAAAATAATAATTATATAAAATATATTTTTAGAGTAATTTTTTTATATATATTATTCTTTTATTATATATAATTAACTTTATTGCGTTATTTAATATTATTAATTATGAAACTAGGAAAAATTATTATTGTATTACTTATGTTTTTTAGTACTATAACTTCATGTACTGTTGAGAATATAAATTCTGGTAAAGGATATAGAAATGCAACAGTTAGTTGGTATGGAAAGAAATTTAATGGGAAAGCAACAGCGAGTGGAGAAATTTACAATATGCATAAACTTACTGCGGCACACAAAACTTTGCCATTTGGAACTAGGGTAGAAATAGTTAATCCAGCAACTAAAAGAAAAGTAGTGGTAAGGATAACAGATAGAGGACCTTTTGTGAAAGGGCGTGATTTTGATTTAAGTAGAAAAGCTTTTAAAAGAATTTCTTCATTAGACGATGGGGTAATCAATGTAAAATATAAAATATTAAGATAAACCCTTTGTTGTTTTGATGTAGTTTTGTTTTTTTCTACGAATAAATTATATATACCCTACTATTTTTTTAGGGTATTTTTGTTTTATTGTATAAAATAATATAATTTTGTTCTATATAAAAAAAACATATGCGTAAAACAATTTTAATTCTGGTATTAGTAATTATTGGTTTGTTAAGTCTTTTTTCAAACTGTTTATTTTCTGAAAGTGCCTCTAAAGCCGTGGCAACCGGTGTAACATTTAATTATGCAGATGTTGCTTGGATTTTAGTAGCATCTGTACTTGTATTTCTAATGACTCCGGGGGTTGGTTTTTTTTATGGAGGTATGGTTAATAGTAAAAATATAATTAGTACAATATTTCAGAGTTTTATAGCAATGGTGACGATTACGGTCATTTGGTTTATATTTGGTTTTGGATTAGCTTTTGGTCCTGATGTTTTCGGAATTATAGGTAATCCCGTACCCCATTTATTTATGCAAGGCATTGGTACGACTACAGCATGGATAGGAGCACCTACTATACCTATTTTATTATTTGCTTTATTTCAACTGAAATTTGCCATTATCACTCCGGCATTAATCTCAGGAGGGGTGGCAGAACGTATTCGTTTCTGGGGATATTTGTTGTTTATTATTTTATTTTCTATTTTTATCTATTCCCCATTAGCCCATGCCACTTGGCACCCGGAAGGTATTTTGGCAAAATATGGCGTTTTAGATTTTGCAGGAGGTACAGTAGTACATATGAGTTCCGGTTGGGCTGCTTTAGCAGGTGCCGTATTTTTAAAAAAAAGAAGAGATATATCTTTAACAGCCGGAAAAGTTCCTTATGTAATATTAGGGGCCAGTTTATTATGGATAGGTTGGTTTGGTTTCAATGCAGGATCATCTTTTGCAGCAAATGAATTGGCCGTATTAGCCTTTGCTAATACTACCGCAGCTTCTGCTGTATCAGCATTATGTTGGGGATTTTTAGAAAAAATAAATGGGAAAAAATTAACCTCTATTGGAGTTTGTGTTGGGGCTGTAGTGGGTTTGGTTGGTATTACACCCTCTGCAGGTTATGTATCATTAGGACATTCTTTTTTTATAGGATTGGTAGCTAGTGTTGTAAGTTTCTATATGGTTCAACTTTTTCATAAAATAGGAGTAGATGATACGTTAGACGTTTTTCCTTGTCATGGAGTAGGTGGTATGGTAGGAATGTTACTTACCGGGGTATTTGCCGATAAATCAATTAACGAAATAGTTCCGGGTAATGGATTATATTATGGAGAGACAACACTCTTTACACATCATCTAATCGCTATGATAGGAGTATCTTTATTTGCATTTTTAGGAACCTTACTTTTATTATATATTGTAAATAAAATTACTCCACTTAGGGTAGATCCAGAAAAAGAGGAATTAGGTTTAGATCTTTCCCAACATGGAGAAAAAATGTAAAATAAATAATTTACTTTTAATATAAATATAAAAAAGGGTTATATAAGATCCTTTTTTTATTTTAGTATTTTTGTAAAATAAGTTTATATTTATGAAGGGTATTAAAATATTTATGGATTATAGCTTGGCTTTTACCTTATTGATTATTTTAATACTACCTTTAATTCTATTATTTATTTTAGTTTCTATCAATACAGGAAAAAATGGAATATTTATCCAAAAAAGAGTAGGTGAAAATGCGAAGATATTTTCTATTTATAAATTTCGAACTATGAAAGGAACTTATACATCTTCTGTTACCACTCAGAAAATGAATATTACAAAATTAGGCAAATTTTTAAGGAAATATAAAATAGATGAAATCCCTCAGTTAATCAATATATTAAAAGGAGATATGTCTTGGGTAGGGCCAAGACCGGATATAGTTGGTTTCGCAGATAAATTGAAAGGAGAAGATAAGATAATTCTATCTGTAAAGCCAGGAATCACTGGGCCGGCCCAATTGAAATATAGAAATGAGGAGGAAATATTATCACAAGTAGATGATCCTGAATATTATAATAAAGAAATAATTTGGAAGGATAAAATAGAAATTAATAAAAAATATATAAAAAACTGGTCTTTAAAAAAAGATATGATTTATTTATTTAAAACGGTTTTTTAATTTAAAAGTATTGTATTTTATTAAAGAGGTTCTAAAAATCATGGTTATCTTTGTAAAAAAGATTTAAAAATGATAAAACTAATTATTTTTGATTTAGACGGAACATTATTAAATACTATAAACGATTTAGGCAAATCTTGCAATTATATATTAGAGCAGCATGGTTTTCCGACTCATCCTTTACAAGCATATCGTTTTTTTGTAGGAAATGGAGTAAGTAAATTAATAGAAAGAGCATTGCCTGAAACTCAAAGGTCTCCCGAATTTGTCGAAAAATTAAGAAAACAATTTGTTGAATATTATAGCAAACATTCTGAGGATGAAACAGCTCCTTATCCGGGTATTATGAAAATGTTGAAAGAATTAGAATCAAAGCAAATAAAGTTAGCAGTAGCATCTAATAAATTTATTGAAGGAACACAATCACTGGTACAAAAATTCTTTCCGGATATTCAATTTGTTTCAGTAATAGGACAAAGAGAAGGAATTCCTGTAAAACCGGACCCTCAGATAGTGTATGATGTTATGAGAGAAGCCGGTATAACAAATAAAAATGAAATCTTATATGCAGGAGATTCTGGGGCTGATATGCAAACTTGTGTAAATTCCGGAATAAGAGGAATCGGTGTTCTTTGGGGGTTTCGATCTAAAGAAGAGTTGCTGGAAAATGGAGCAGAATATATAGTGGAAGATCCTTCCGAAATTGTACAACTTGCTTTACAAAAATAATTTAGATTATAACTTGTAAAAATAAAGAAAGAACTAAGATTGATATGTATTAAATTTATAATGATCATTTTTATAACATAAAATGATCATTATAGAGTAGGAGACTTATTTTAATTTTCTTAAATAAGTGAGCTCATAGTCAGGCAATAATTCAGGGTGTAGAATTTTAATAATATCAGAAAGTGTTCGGTCAGCAAATATATTTCCTGATTCAAAGTAATCATTTGCCTTGGTTTTATTTTCTCTTTTGTTCATAGCATAGATTTGATCTTTTTTATAAGCATCAAATTCTGTATACTGATAGCTAGAGTTTATAAGTTCATTTTTAGAATTAAAATTACTTGCTCCAATCCAATAATCTGCATGTTTCGCTTTACTAAAAACTTCTTCAAAATTTAAAATAACAGTTCCGGTGTTACTATTATTTTTCCATAAATAATCCCCGCCGGCATCTTTAAATAACGTAGATACAAAACTTTTTCCTCCGGCCATATACCAAGCATCCCCATACATTATATTCGTAAAAATTGTAGGCTGTTCTTTAGTAGAAAGAGCTTTTTTCTTTAGTTTTATATAATTTTTTTTGACAGAAAGATAAATGCTATCAGCTTTTTCAATTTCTCCAAATAAAGTACCAAATAGTTTAATATATTCAGTTTTTCCTAAAGGATGCAATTCCATGTATTCTTCTATGTAAATAATTTTAATACCATGCTTGGCTAATTGATTTAAAATTCTTTCATAATTAGGATTATGTGTAGTAATTATTAAGTCCGGTTTTAAAGAAATAATTTTTTCAAAATTTAAAGTACCATCATTTCCAATATTTTCGATAGTATGATTGGATATTCCTTTTTCAATTTTAGAATTGAAAAAATATTCAGGAGAACTAACTCCCACAATACAGTTAAATTTACCTATAGCATCTAGATAGGCAGAAGCGGAACATGTTGTAATAATACATCGAGAAATTTTCGTGTTTCTCGGAAAAGAAATAGAATCTCCTGCAGAGGTTATATGTAGTTGTCTATTATTTTCTATTATAAAAAAGTTAGTAGCATATTCATTTTTTGAAGGAGCAAAAAAGTTGTTTTTTTGTTTACATGAAAGAAAGATTAAAATGAGAAATAAGAAGCATAGTATTTTTTTCATTTTTTAAAATTAGAAAAAATACTTAAAATTATTTTAAAAAATAGAAAAAAATAGTACTTTTGCAAACCAATTGAAAAGGCCACGTAGCTCAATTGGATAGAGCGTCAGATTACGGCTCTGAAGGTTGAGGGTTCGACTCCTTCCGTGGTCACCAAGCTCTAAAACCATTTATATGCTAGGTTTTAGAGCTTTTTACTAAATCACTTCAAATGTGTAATTATTGAAAACGGCAAGGTAAACGGCAATGTATTACACATGTAACAAAAACAAAATTTGGGTGCTCATACTCTGAAATTTGGGTAAGCCCCTCAGATTAGAAAACCCCGGATAGAAAATCTAACTGTAGAAAAATAAGCATGATTTATTGATATTTTTTAGAAGTAATATCTATTAATAATCAGAAACATTTAGCATAATCAAATGATTTTTTACACATTCTTCCGATCATAACCCTTACATTATCTTTCCCTTAGGTTTTGAGTAAAGCGTACATATGTTTAATTTTATCGTTCATTTTATCTATATTTGTTTAGTTACAATATTATTATACCACAAATACACGCAAATTTGAGTATAAATCAAATATTTTACGTATTAAATTTACTAAAATGAGTATAAAAATTGATAGAGTATTGATTCTTAATAACATAATGAATTATTTAGGTATAAAAAAAAAGAAAGAATTTGCTAAATTCTTAGGAGTTGCTCCTACTACATTATCAAGTTGGTATTCTAGAAATTCTTTTAATAAAGATTTAATATACACAAAATGCAAATTTTTAAATCCAAATTGGCTATTAACAGGCGAGGGATCTATGCTTAAATATCATGTTAAAGATATTATAGATCGGTTAAAAAAATACTTGAATTTTACTCATGACATGCAACTTACCGAATATCTGGGAATATCCATAGAAACACTATATATATGGAAAGAAAGTAATTTTTTTGACAAAGATTTAATAAAAGAAAAATTACCTAATATTGATATAAATTGGTTATTAACAGGAAAAGGCAATGAACCTGTCAATAACGAGAAATCAGCCGGTTCTTTAAATTTAACTACCATTTCGGGGTATTATTTCCCGGATGTTTCAGCCAGCGCAGGACTTAATATGAAATTAGAAAATGCCGAAAATCAAAAAATCCCCATTTCTATTCCCGGTTGGGGTTCTGATTTGATTTTTATCGATGTATATGGCGATTCAATGTACCCCAAATATAATTCGGGGGAAATCATAGCTATAAAAAATACTGAATTCCAATATATCAATTATGGATTTCCTTATGTTGTAGTTTTTAAAAACGGAGACACCTATATTAAATATATAGATAAAGGGAAAGATCATGACCATATTTTATTAATTTCTGAAAACAAGCATTACGCACCTAAAGAGTTTTCTTTAGATTTAATTATGAGTGTATATTCAATAAAAGGAGTTATAAAAAAAGAATTAATGTAATAAAAAACATAAAAAATATAAAAAATGTTCTTATGAAAATCACAGAATATTTTCTAAATAATTTTAAAAAATTAAATATAAATGTCTGTAAAAGAGAGAATTAAAAAGTTTGTGAGTTATAAAAATATATCTATAAGAAATTTTTGCAACATAATAGGAGTATCAAGTGCTTATATTACATCTATGAGGAAGTCTATACAACCTGATAAATTAGAAAGTATTTCTTTACATTTCCCAGACATAAATATTGAATGGCTATTAACAGGCGAGGGGTCTATGCTTAAATATCATGTTAAAGATATTATAGATCGGTTAAAAAAATACTTGAATTTTACTCAAGACATGCAACTTACCGAATATCTGAGAATATCTATAGAAACACTATATATATGGAAAGAAAGCAATTCATTTGACAAAGATTTAATAAAAGAAAAATTACCTAATATTGATATAAATTGGTTATTAACAGGAAAAGGCAATGAACCTGTCAATAAAGAGAAATCAACCGGTTCTTTAAATTTAACTACCATTTCGGGGTATTATTTCCCGGATGTTTCAGCCAGCGCAGGGCTTAATATGAAATTAGAAAATGCCGAAAATCAAAAAATCCCCATTTCTATTCCCGGTTGGGGTTCTGATTTGATTTTTATAAATGTATATGGCGATTCAATGTACCCCAAATATAATTCGGGTGAAATCATAGCTATAAAAAATATTGAATTCCAATATATTAATTATGGATTTCCTTATGTTGTAGTTTTTAAAAACGGAGACACCTATATTAAATATATAGATAAAGGGAAAGATCATGACCATATTTTATTAATTTCTGAAAACAAGCATTACGCACCTAAAGAGTTTTCTTTAGATTTAATTATGAGTGTATATTCAATAAAAGGAGTTATAAAAAAAGAATTAATGTAATAAAAAACATAAAAAATATAAAAAATGTTCTTATGAAAATCACAGAATATTTTCTAAATAATTTTAAAAAATTAAATATAAATGTCTGTAAAAGAGAGAATTAAAAAGTTTGTGAGTTATAAAAATATATCTATAAGAAATTTTTGCAACATAATAGGAGTATCAAGTGCTTATATTACATCTATGAGGAAGTCTATACAACCTGATAAATTAGAAAGTATTTCTTTACATTTCCCAGACATAAATATTGAATGGCTATTAACAGGCGAGGGGTCTATGCTTAAATATCATGTTAAAGATATTATAGATCGGTTAAAAAAATACTTGAATTTTACTCAAGACATGCAACTTACCGAATATCTGAGAATATCTATAGAAACACTATATATATGGAAAGAAAGCAATTCATTTGACAAAGATTTAATAAAAGAAAAATTACCTAATATTGATATAAATTGGTTATTAACAGGAAAAGGCAATGAACCTGTCAATAAAGAGAAATCAACCGGTTCTTTAAATTTAACTACCATTTCGGGGTATTATTTCCCGGATGTTTCAGCCAGCGCAGGGCTTAATATGAAATTAGAAAATGCCGAAAATCAAAAAATCCCCATTTCTATTCCCGGTTGGGGTTCTGATTTGATTTTTATAAATGTATATGGCGATTCAATGTACCCCAAATATAATTCGGGTGAAATCATAGCTATAAAAAATATTGAATTCCAATATATTAATTATGGATTTCCTTATGTTGTAGTTTTTAAAAACGGAGACACCTATATTAAATATATAGATAAAGGGAAAGATCATGACCATATTTTATTAATTTCTGAAAACAAGCATTACGCACCTAAAGAG
>NZ_PSZN01000012.1:0-35267 GCF_002964965.1 Apibacter adventoris | reverse complement strand
AATCCATATTTTACGGCCAGGTAACTTTCTGTTTTTATCCTTTCTAACGGGGTTAATATACGTCCGTATATAAATAATTCCGGTATATAGGCTTCTGCATAGTCTCCGTCGCCCCCAGGTAGGTCAAATGTGGAAGTGTTATTTATATTGCTGGGATTGAAGTTATGTCCTAAGGATATTACTGAATGGTTTCTTACTCCCCATAGAGAGGTATGGGGTTTACCGGTCCGGTAATAGACAAAGGAACGAAGGGCTCTTTCTTTAAATTGGTTCATATCGGATTCGGGACTCTTCCCGCTATGGTACATAAAGTCATAGCCTTCTTCTGCCCCATAATCTAATATGCCTCTTTGGCTTTCTTTGCTGTTGATTATCTTATCTGTACTTAAGATAAAGCTATTCCCCGGGACTCCGTTGAATGTAAACATATTCTTGGGTTGGTCCATTGGGTCAGCCCTTAATGAAAACGCACCTATTATCGTCGCTGTGGTTAAATTTGATCCTTTAATGTATATTTCTTTGGATATTTCATTGTCGGAATTACAAAAATTGGATATGTTTTCTAATTGGTTCTTTATCGCATCTTTATCATTGGTATTAAAACTTAATGCCGGATTAAAGTTATAATTGCGCAGGTAGTTATCGGCTTTACCTAAATATTCAACTCCATAAGAAGCGCCTCGCGGATCGTAATACCTTACTTGTAGTGAGTCTCCGGAATAATCTTTCCATTTATATGATCCATACCAATCTTCGGTATGGGATACCGGCTGCATCCATAAAACTGCTCCGGGTACTCCGCCTGGACCTATTATTTTTTCTTGGGAATATAATAAACAGCTACATAAAGACACCAAAGTGTAGATCTTTTTCATAGTAGATATAGTTAGTTTATAAATGAACGGCAAAACTAAAAATTTATATTTTATATTCCAAAATTATTAATGTATATTATTTTTTATTGTTTGCTGTTTTAAATATAATCCCTCCTCCTTAGTTTTTATTACAAGATGTGTATTGCTGTTTTTATTGTGTTTTTAGATTTGTTTTTTTGCTTTATTCTTTTTGTTCATTATTGTAATTTCGTTTCTAAATTTAGTTATAAATAAATCCAATGTTGAATTGATTAATATTTTTGTCCTTTTTGGTTTTTACTCCGCTTTTTTCCGGATAAAATTATTTATAGTTAGATACTACATGGAGGATTAATAATGTTGCCATAAATACCCTTATAGAAAAACAAAATATTTATATTATTAAAATACCTTATATTTGAAAATATTTTTGAATTATTTTTATATATACTTACTTAAAATGAATGATTTTTTATGAAAAGTAATATTAATCTTGATAAAGAGTAGAAAAAAAATTATACAGTTTAAAAATTTTAAATCTTAACTTAATATATGGTACTTAGGTAGAATCTAACCATTGTATAAATCCGAATTTTTTTGCTCTCTGGTCTAGCTTATATTAATTTTAGTAAATTAAAATGAATGATTGAATTAAAAAAAATTACTAAAACATTTAATCAGAAAGGAAATGTAACCCATGCTTTATGTGATGTAACTTTATCTGTCCCGAAAGGTAAAATAGTTGGAGTTATTGGTGAATCCGGAGCTGGAAAAAGTACACTTATACGTTGTGTTAATCTTTTGGAAAGGCCTACTTCGGGTGAAGTTTATGTAAATGGTGAAAATTTAATGAAGCTTTCTCAGAAGCAACTTGTTCTTGCCAGAAAAAATATTGGAATGATTTTTCAGCATTTTAATTTATTATCATCCCGAACTGCAGGAGAAAATATTTCTCTTCCATTAGAATTAAATCACATTGACAAAAAAGATAGGGAAAAAAGAGTAGACGAACTTTTAGATTGGGTAGGGCTAAAAGATAAAAAAAATGAATACCCTGCAAATCTTTCAGGAGGACAAAAACAAAGAATAGCTATTGCCCGTACTCTAGCAAACAACCCTAAAGTATTATTATCTGATGAGGCAACCAGTGCTCTAGACCCGGCAACTACACAATCTATCCTTTCTTTATTAAAAAATATTAATAAGGAACTTAATATTACAATTTTACTAATTACTCATGAAATGGATGTGGTTAAAAACATTTGCGATAATATTGCTGTGATGAATAGTGGAAAACTTATTGAAAAGGGAAATGTAGCAGAAATTTTTTCTCATCCAAAATCTGAATTAACACAACGGTTCATAGATTCCACATTTCGAATTGATATTCCTATAGATTATCAAAACCGATTGAAACCTCTCAGAGAATCTGGAAAACATCCTCTTGTTAAATTACATATAACCGGAAATACAGTAGATGAACCTATACTTTCAGAGATTGTTCGTAAATTCCATATAAATAATAATATTATCAGCGCCCAAATGGATTATGTAGGGGGAGTAAAATTTGGAATAATGCTTGCTGAGTTTATCGGATCTCCGGAAAACGAAAATCAGGCTATTGAATATTTAATGAATAAGAATATGAATGTAATTGTTTTGGGATATGTCTGAATCTATGTTTGAACTTTTAGTTAAAGGAACTTGTGAAACGATCATGATGACTTTTATTTCAGGAATTTTAGGTTTCTTATTAGGTATGCCTGTAGGAATCTTATTATTCATTACCCGTAAAGGGCAAATTAAAGAAAACATTATATTGCACTCTGTTTTATCTGTTGTAGTAAATGTATTTCGGGCTATTCCTTTTATTATTTTAATTGTATGGATGATCCCTTTTACCCGAGTAATTGTGGGTTCTTCTATTGGCGTAACTGCTGCTCTTGTCCCCCTAAGCATAGGGGCTGCTCCATTTATTGCCAGAATGGTAGAAAACAGTTTATTAGAAATTCCTAATGGACTTATTGAGGCTTCCCGATCTATGGGAGCTACAAATCTTCAAATCATAAAAAAAGTACTTTTACCCGAAGCCTTACCTTCTATTGTTAATTGTGCTTCTATTACTTTAATTACTTTAGTAGGATACTCAGCTATGGGCGGGGCTGTTGGGGCCGGAGGTTTAGGTCAAATCGGTTATCAGTATGGATATGTGGGTTATGATATCATGGTAATGAATACTGTACTCTTATTGCTTGTAATTATAGTTTTTATTATCCAAATTACCGGAGATTATTTATCCAAAATATTTAATCATAAATAATATTAACATTAAATAGTTTAATTTTACAGTTTAAAAATTTAAAAATTCATACAATCTTGATGAACCGATTATTATTACTTTTAAGCATTCCTTACTTATTATCTTTAATTTGTTGCCAATCCAAACAAAAAGATAATCCAAATTATATAAAAGTTGGAATTGAAACAGGCCCAGAATATACTGTAGCAGAAACTGCTAAAAAAGTAGCTAAAGAAAAATATGGATTAGAGGTAGAATTGGTTCAATTTAATGATTATGTGATCCCTAATACAGCTTTAAACGATGGAGATATTGATGCAAATGCTATCCAACATAAGCCTTTTCTTGAAAATTTGATAAAACAAAGAAATTATAAACTTGTTGCTGTTGCCAATACCTTTATTTATCCTTTGGCAGGATATTCTAAAAAAATAAAATCTATAACTGATTTAGCTGCTGGAAGCACTATTGTTATACCTAATGATGCAACAAACGGGGGAAGAGCTTTACTATTATTACAAAAATATAATTTAATACAATTAAAAGATAATAAAAGCTTAGTACCTAAGGTAACTGATATTGTTAAAAATCCTAAAAATTTACATATTTTAGAACTAGAAGCGCCTCAACTTCCTAAGGTTTTAGATGATAATCAAGTATCTGTTGCTATTATAAATAATACTTTTGCTGCTAAAGCCGGACTTTCCTTACAAGATGCAATTATGGTAGAAGATAAAGATTCTCCTTACGTAAATATAATCGTGACAAGGGAAGACAATAAAAATGCAGAAAATGTAAAAAAATTTATTCAGGCTTATCAATCAGAAGAGGTGATAAAAACAGCTAATAAAGAATTTAAGGGTGGGGCTATTAAAGGCTGGTAAAAATAACAATACAAGACTGTATAAATATGAAAATATTCAAATGGGTTAAAAGGATTATAATTGGCTTATTCTTACTTTCTATTGTACTTACTTTTACTTATAAATGGATACCTGTACCTTTTACAGAACTTATGCTAAAAAGATATTTTATCAATGGTAGCAAAATAGAAAAAAAATGGATTCCTATAAATTCGATTTCAAATTCTATACAGTTAGCTGTAGTTTCCAGTGAAGATCAAAATTTCATAAAACATCATGGTTTTGATTTTAAACAAATACAAAAAGTCTTAGAGGATCAACAGGAAGGAGGTCGTGTTCGGGGAGCTAGTACTATATCTCAGCAAACAGCTAAAAATGTCTTTTTATGGGATGGTAAAAACTATATTAGAAAAGGTTTAGAAGCATATTTCACCTGTTTGATAGAATGGGTTTGGGGAAAAAAAAGAATCATGGAGGTATATTTAAATGTTATTGAATTTGGAGATGGAATTTATGGTATAGAATCTGCTTCTCAACACTATTTTGGCAAATCTGCGTCTAACTTAACCAAAGCAGAATCTGCAACTCTTGCCGCATTACTTCCTAATCCAAGAAAATATGGAAAAAATATTAATGGAAGATATATCCAAAAAAGAAAAATATGGATATTAAAACAAATGAGAAATTTAGGTGGAACCTTAATTTATCCTTAAATTAGTTTTTTTCTTTCTCATAATTTTCAATTTAAATTATATGTATCAAAAATTTTTTATACTATTTATTCTTTTATCCCCTTATTCTTTAGCTCAAAAAGCAGTTGAACATGTATATAGTCCTGATGTTTATAGCATTCAACTATTTAACCCCGAAACTAATGACGAAACTCCTTTTTTTAAAATGGGCAGTCAGTTTATACTTTCATTTGACCTATTAAATAAAGGATATGAAAGAATATACTACAGTGTAAAGCATTATGACCGTAACTGGGAAGATGATAATCTTTTTGATTCTGAGTATATTATAGGATATTCAATGCCTCAGATATATGAATATAAAAACTCTTTTAATACAAGTCAAAATTATACACATTATACACTTGAATTTCCAAACAAAGACTTACAGTTAAAAATTTCAGGAAATTATTTACTTACAATTTATAATAATGCCAGAAAACCCATTTTTACTAGAAAAATTTCATTTTATGAAAATATAGCTGAAATAGGGATTTCTTATGAAAGGTACTCCAGTTCTAAAAATCCTAACATAAGTCAAAGAGTCACAGTACAGGCATTGTTACCTAATGATAATAATTCTATTCTTTCCCAACAAATTTCTTTATGCATTATACAAAATAATAATTGGAATAATTCTCAATGTAATATTTCCCCACAATTTATAAATAGAAATTCTTTTACTTTTGGGCAATTAACCAATGCTTTTGAAGGGGGAAATGAGTTTTTTTCTTTTGATACTAAAAATATCTCTGTTCCTGGATATGGAACTGAAAAAATCATTGAGGAAAATAATGTTTATTCTGCCTTGCTCTATCCAATTATTCCTTACCCTTTAGATTATACCTACAATCCAGACATAAACGGAGCTTACTATTTCAGAAGATTTGACCTGAACTTAGAAAGAGATGCGCGTAATGAAGGTGACTATTGCCATGTTAACTTTTTTGTTAGTTTAGCAAATCCTTTAGAAGGTAAAGATCTTTATGTTGTTGGCTTATTTAATAATTATGAATTATCAGACACCAATAAAATGTCTTATAATGAAGCACTTAGAGGATACGAAAAAAGTATTTATCTGAAACAAGGTTATTATAACTATACTATTGCCACTGTAGATCAAAAAAACGGAAAAATAAGTCTTTCTGAAATTCCGGGTTCCTTTTGGCAAACAGAAAATTTATATCAAGGTTTATTATATTATAAACCTTTTGGAGGAACCTATGACGCACTAATAGGTTATGGAGAAATAAGAGCTGCAAGACAATAGTGCTTATATATTCATAATTCTAATAAAACCAAAATATTATAGATTTATTTCGATAAGTTTGTTAATTTTGCTAATTAACCCAAAGATAATATATAATGTATTTGATTTTAAAAAATATTCATCATTATGTAGGCATGGCAACCTTAGTTTTCATACTTTTACTTACTGTAGTTACTTTTATATACTATCTACAAGAAAGAAGTACTTCCAAACAAATCAAAAAAATATCATTATTTTCTCTTATTATCACCCATACACAGATAGTGTTAGGTGTAATTCTATATTTTAGCTCTCCTATTTTTCAAAATATAAGCATGAAAGATATGATGGGCATTCCTCAATTAAGACAAACATACGTCGAGCATCCAGTTTCTATGATTATTGCTGCTATATTTCTTACAATCGTCAATATTAAAATAAAAAAATCCTCTAAAATAACCTTTAGTACAACGCTAATGGCTGCCATTTCTTTAGCATTGGTCATTGGCATGATTCCAAAGGCTTTCTGGAATAGCTTTATTCTATCATAATTATTATAAGAAAACATTTTTTAAATTATAAATCCATGAAAATCGCAATTGTTGGAGTAAGCGGAGCCGTTGGGCAGGAGCTTCTCAAAATATTAGACCAGAGAGATTTCCCTTTAACTGACTTAGTTCTTTTCGGATCCAAAAGAAGTGCCGGTAATACATATAATTTTAAAGGGAAAAAATATACTGTCAAAGAACTTCAACATAATGATGATTTTAAAGGGGTTGATATTGCTTTGGTTTCAGCTGGAGGTAGCACTTCTATAGAGTTTGCGAATACTATTACTAAACATGGAGCTATTATGATAGATAATTCATCAGCTTTTCGTATGGAAGAAGATGTTCCTCTAGTGGTACCAGAAGTGAATGCAAAAGATGCTTTAAATGCCCCAAGAAACATCATTGCAAATCCCAATTGTACCACAATACAAATGGTTGTTTCTTTAAAACCTATAGAAAATTTATCTCACATAAAAAGAGTGCATGTTTCCACGTATCAGTCTGCATCTGGTGCAGGTGCTTCTGCAATGAAAGAACTATTACAACAAATTAAAGATGTAGCTCTTGAAAAAAATGAGATTCAAGCAGAAAAATTTGCCTATCAATTAGCTTTAAACCTTATACCTCATATTGATTCTTTTACTGAAAATGGATATACTAAAGAGGAAATGAAAATGTTTAATGAAACTCGAAAGATTATGCATTCAGACATTAAAGTTTCTGCTTCTTGTGTAAGAGTGCCTGTAATGAGAGCACATTCTGAAAATATTTGGGTTGAAACTGAAGATGAACTTAGTGTGGCTCAAATTAGACAGGCTTTTGAAAATTTTAATGGAATTATTGTTGAAGATAATCCTGCTGATAAAAAATATCCTATGCCTTTATTTTTATCAGGGAAAAATGAGGTATTTGTAGGAAGAATCAGAAAAGATTTGACCAACCCTAAAGGCATTACTTTCTGGAGTGTCAGTGACCAAATCAGAAAAGGCGCTGCTTTAAATGCCATTCAAATTGCTGAATATTTATTAAAAAATAAATAATTATAATTAAATATTGAGGTTAAGAAAAAATCTTTCTATGCCTCAATAATTTTCTTTTAAAAACTAACGATTCATCTATCTTCTTATTTTTATTTTATATAAAAAAGCATTTGCTTCTGTAAAATTTTAATCTAATTAAACAAACTTTATAACTTTGCAGCCATGAGTGCTTTAAAAACCCTAAATCCTTATTTAAAAAAACATAAAAAACTTCTGTTTTTAGGGGGTATATTTATAATCCTTTCTAATTTTTTTACTATTTATCCTGTGAAATTTGTTGGAAAAGCCATCAATATTATTGCCGAAACCTTACAGCAACATTCTTCATTACAAAAACATGAATTACTTAAGCAACTTCTTTTGTATGGAGGAATTATTGTTTTAGCTCCCGTTATATCTGGGGTATTAAAGTTTTATATGAGACAAACTATAATTGTGGCTTCCAGAAGGATAGAATTTGAATTAAAAAATAATATATACAAGCATTATCAAAAATTATCATTTACTTTTCTAAAAAAATCCAAAGTAGGAGACTTAATAAACCGAATTAGTGAAGATGTAGTTAATGTTAGACAATATTTAGGCCCAGGAATAATGTATAGTATAAATCTAGCTATAATGCTAATTATAGTTTTATTCTATATGCTAATTTCTGATCCTGTTATGACCGCATATGCTCTTCTTCCCCTTCCGTTCCTATCTTATTTTATATATAAACAAAGCTCAATTATTAATAAAAAAACTAAAATTGTTCAGGCAGAGCAATCTAACATATCATCTTTCGTACAAGATACATTTTCAGGAATACGTGTAATTAAATCATTTACACAAGAAGAATATATTACTTCAAAATATATTAATAAATCAAACGATTATAGACAAAAATCTATTTCTTTAGCCAGTACTGAGGCTTTATTTTCTCCCTTAATGATGCTTATTATAGGAATAAGCAATATTTTTATCTTATACGTGGGGGGACAAAGATATATTAATGGAAAAATTGATGTTGGTACTATAACAGATTTTTTTCTTTACCTAAATATACTGATATGGCCTTTTACTGCTTTAGGATGGGTAACATCAATAACCCGTAGAGCTGAAGCATCTATGGAAAGAATAAATGCATTTTTAGAAGTTCAGGAAGAAATTACAAACAATTGCTCTGACATTTATCCCATACATGGAAATATTCGTTTTGAAAATGTAAGTTATACCTATCCTAATACCGGAATTAAAGCGTTAGATAATGTTTCGTTTGAAATTTTTTCCGGTGAAACTACTATATTCATGGGAAAAACAGGAGCCGGAAAATCGACTATTACTCTTTTAATTGAACGTTTAATTGAACCTGACAGCGGAACCATATATATAGATAATAAACCGTTAAAGCAACATAACCTTGAATTGCTAAGAAATAAAATAGGTTATGTTCCTCAAGAAAGTTTTTTGTTTTCAGACACTATTTTCAACAATATAGCATATGGAATAGAAAATCCTTCTTTAAATTTAATAGAAAAATATGCAAAACAAGCAGAAATACATTCCAGCATTATGGAGTTTAAAAACCAATATCAAACAGAAGTAGGTGAAAGAGGAGTTACCTTATCCGGAGGACAAAAACAGAGAATTTCTATTTCTAGAGCTCTTATTAAAGATCCTGTTATTTTCATGTTTGATGATAGTTTATCTGCTGTTGATACAGAAACAGAAGAAAAAATATTATCTAATATACAATCAAATATTGAGTTAAAAACTACCATTATTATTACACACAGAGTTTCTTCAACAAAAAATTCTGATAAAATTATTATTTTAGAAAATGGAGCTATTAAAGAAGAAGGTTCTCACGATGATTTAATTAACAAAAATGGATATTATTCTGAACTATATAAAAAACAAATTACACAAAAGCGATTATAAATCATAAAAAAACAATTGTATCTATATAACTATTTTCATACTTTTGTTTGGTTTTAAGTATATATGTTATATTTTTTAATATTTATAGTAAACAAAAACTAAAATATAAATTATGATGAATGATTCTGAAAATTTAGAGAAAAAAGAAAATGAAATATTCTCTAAAATATTACGGGCTGGAAAAAGAACTTATTTTTTTGATGTAAGAGAAACAAAGGCCGGAGATTATTATTTAACTATTACTGAAAGTAAAAAAAATGTTTCCGAAGAAGGCGCCTTAGGATTCAAAAAATTTAAAATTTATCTATACAAAGAAGATTTTAAAAATTTCAAAACTATTCTAGAAGAAACAACTTCCTTTATTATTAAAGAAACCGGTGAAAAAGTTATTTCTGAAAGACATAGAGATGATTTCCATCTTTTAACAGAAGAAAATAAAGATTCGATAAAGGTATCAAATTTTACAAATGTAGATTTTGAAGATATATAAAATTATTACCTTACCTTAAAAATAAAAAAAGCAGGTATCATTTAATTGAAAAAATACCTGCTTTTTTATTTAAATTATTATTAAAAAAATAAAAAACTAACACATTAAAAATTAACTTTTAGTTAACACTACAAATTTATATGTTAAATATATGTGAAAAAAGTTAAAATATGATATCCAAGAGTATTAGAGAAAGTAATTTTGGCGCGTAATAAAGTAAAACAATCACAATATTACATTTATTTATGAAAGCTTTTTTAAAATTATTTTTTCTTATACTGATCACTTCCTTAACTACAACTTCTTGTGTATCAAACTATATAGCCAGTAATAATAATTATAAGTATCCATCTACCAGTAAATTATTGCTAGCAAATAACTCTAAAGGACCAAATACAACAAAAACCGAAACAAAAAAATTAGTTACAGATAATTCTTTATTAAATGATAATTCCGTTTCGGAAAATATCAATTTTTATGCAGAAAAAGCATTTTCTAAAGAAGCTTATAAATTAATTACCGAAGCTAAAACTTATTTAGGAACCCCATATTTATATGGAGGAACTACACGAAGAGGTATTGATTGTTCTTCTTTCGTACAACAAGTATTTAATGCTTCTAATATCTCTTTACCTAGAACCTCAGCCCTTCAATCAGAAGTAGGAGTAAGAGTGGCTAAAGAAGAATTAAAAAAAGGAGATCTAATATTTTTTTCACATACTCCAAAAAGCAGAGTCTCTCATGTTGGCATTGTTGAAAGTGTAAGCCCTACGGGTGAGATTTTCTTTATTCATGCATCTTCATCTCAAGGAGTAACGATAACTTCTTTAGAAACAGAATATTGGAAAAAACGTTTTAAAAGAGCCATGCGAATTCTTAATGCGGAGGAAAAACAAGAAGAACCTAATCCACTTGAAAACGATATAAAATTAGTTAAAGTCACTTTTTAAATTTTTATTTAGTAGATTTGTAAAAAATAAAAAAGGGGTGCTGTAAAAATAGCTGAGATTATACCCTAAGAACCTGGGCAAGTAATGTTGCCAAGGGAAATCTTAGACACAGAGGTTTCATAAATTGAAATCTTTTTTCTTTTATATTATACAAACCTCTTTTTTAATATTTTAAAATATGAAAAAAAGAGATTTTATACTTTTAAGTATTATTATACTTTCCGGAGCATACTGTAAAGCACAACAAAAAAAAGATTCATTAGAAAAAAATATTCAGGAAATCATTATCTCTGCAAAAGCACCTATAAGTAAGGAAAAATTTACACAAAAACAACTTGAAAATAAAAATTTGGGTCAAGATATTCCTTATCTTCTTAAAAATAGTCTTTCTGCAATTTCTTCATCCGATGCTGGTTCCGGAATAGGATATACCAATATAAGAATTCGAGGAAGTGACCAAACCCGCATCAATGTAACATTAAATGATGTACCAATAAATAATGCTGAATCACAAGGTCCCTTTTGGGTTAATATGCCCGATCTGGCTTCTTCTATATCTAATATAACCATACAACGAGGCGTAGGTACTTCTACTGAAGGAACAGGTTCTTTCGGTGCAAGCATTAACATAAAAACACAATATCCTGAAGATAGTGCCTATTTTCAAACAGATCAATCCATAGGTTCATTTAATACGCATAAGCATACCTTTGCCTTAGGATCAGGAAAATTTTATAATAATTTATTAAAAATGGATGCTCGTATTTCATTTATTAAATCTGAAGGATACTTAGATAGAGCTTTTTCTGATTTATTTTCCTATTATGTAAATGGAATGTATGAAAAAAAACAAACAAAAATTAGTTTTATGGTTTTTGGAGGAAAGCAACAAACATATCAAGCATGGAATGGTATTGATTATGAAAATATGAAAAAAAGAAGAACTTTTAATTCTTGTGGCGCCATTTATGATTCTGATGGAAATATTATTCGATATTATAATAATGAAACGGATAATTATTGGCAAGATAATTATCATTTATATGGAGAGCAAAAAATAAATGGTAATTGGAAACTTAAATCAACACTATTTTATGTTAAAGGAAAAGGATATTATGAGGAATATAAACAGAATTCTAAATTGAAAAATTATAAACTAAAAAATATAATTTTAAGCCAAGATACTATAACAACTACTGATTTAGTGAGAAGACAATGGTTAAAAAATAATTTTTATGGTATAACGAATCATTTAATAGGTAAATTTGATAAATGGAATCTCGAAATAGGATTAGGATTCAACACCTATGATGGAAAACATTTCGGAAAAGTAATATGGGCAGAATATTTTCCTGAAAGCACACCAGATCATGAGTATTATAGGAATAAGGCTTTAAAAAATGAAATTAGCGGAAATATAAAAGCTCTTTATAAAATTTCTGATTATTGTAATCTTTTTGGAGATGTTCAATACAGAAATATACATTATTCAGGACATGATGTTCCCGGAGGAGAAAGTATATATAAAAATGGTGGACCTTTATATTTTAGCAAAAACTATAATTTTATTAATCCAAAAATAGGTGTTACTTATACATTTAAAACTGGAAATGTATACCTAACTTACGGAATGGCTCAAAAAGAGCCGAATAGAAATGATGTATTAAGCAATGAAAATATAAAATCTGAACTTTTACATAATATAGAATTAGGAGTACAACAGAATTTTTCAAATTTCAGTTATTCAATTAATGGATACGGAATGTATTATATAAATCAATTAGTTTTAAGTGGGAAAATTAATGATGTTGGTAGTTTTATAAGAGAAAATAGTGGTAAAAGTTATAGAATGGGAATAGAAATATCTGCAGAATATAAATTTTCTAGTCAAATAACTTTCTTAGCTAATTCTACCATAAGTACAAATAAAAATATAAATTTTAAAAAAGAAGTTCAATCTGTTATTCATAATTTAGGAAATACTGATATAGCATTTTCTCCAAATTATATAGGGAACATATCAATTCAATGGATACCTTTAAAAAAATTAACTGCAAAATGGTCTCATCAATATATAAGCAGCCAATACCTAAACAATGAAGAACCTACAAATGGAAAATTAAAAGGATATTATACATCTGATATCAGCCTAGAATATTCCCCTAAAATATTAAAAATAAAAAATTTAAGTTTAAAATTATTATTGAATAATATTTTTAATAACCTATACGAAAATAATGGTTACTATTCTGATAATATACCCTATTATTATCCACAAGCTGGATTTAATTTTTTAATCGGGATTAGTATAAAATTATAATACTCTTAATTTTTTTAATTATTTAAAAATAACTTAAAAAATAATTGATTTTCCTTATTATAATATATATTTTTGCTTAATTAAATTTTTAATATGAGGTTTGGTTTAGCATTTATACTATTATTTTTAAGTTTCCTATCAGCATGGGGACAAGAAAAAGATTTAATAACGTGGAATAGTATTCAAAAAGCAGACAGCCTACAGTTAAATGGAGATTCAAGGTTTTTACTCGTTGATGTATTTACAGATTGGTGTGGACCTTGTAAACTTATGGATAAAAATACTTTTCATAACGAAAAAGTCGCACAATTTATTAACGAAAATTTTATTCCTGTAAAGCTTAATGCTGAATCTAAACTGAATATCAGTTTTAAAGGAAAAGAATATAAGTGGGTAAATTATGGTAGAAGTGGTTTACAATCACTTGCTTATGTTATATTGGGAGGAAATTTAATATATCCTTCTATAGCTTTTGTTGATAATAAAGGGCAAACCATAACCATTATAAATGGCTATTTTCAAGCGGAAGAATTTTTAAAAATTATTCAAGATTTAAAAATTGAATTAGAAAAATATCAAGTCAAGGAACAATAAAAGCTCCCTGATATTGTGTATTCCAAACATTTAAATTTGACATTTGTTTTTCATTATCTAATTCATAAAAATTCGTACCTGTTTTAATAATTTTTTTTATTGAACTTATGTCTTTATAGGTATTTAAACTAATCGGACTTACTAAATAGGTAATAGAATCACATATATCTTTATGAGTATTATTTAAAATTTGTATTTTCTTATTTTTCCATATATAAATTTTTTTGTAATCTATATCTTGATATTTCAATTGTTTTATTCCTTCTCCATCTGCATAAGGCTGTATTATATCCGGCATAATTTTTATTAGATCTTCATTCTTATCTTTTAACACCCATAAAATTTTCCCTTTTCTAAAACCTATCAATGGATGTTTATTTTGATGAAATACAATAAAGTTTTCTTTTTTGGAAATTTTATATTCCTCCCATAACCTATTTACCTGAAATAAAAACATAAATATCAAAATAGGAATGATATTTTTAATCTTAGGTTTTTGTAGGAAAAATTTTGTAAAAACCAAAGCAAGAAATAAAAATCCTATTTCTATTTCATTAAAATAAACACCTTTGAAAGAAGCAAAATCAGAAGAAGATATCCAATAACTTCCTTTTATTAATAATTGAGTACAAAAATTATAAAAACAATTAAAATAAAATTGTAAATTATAAGGAAGATAAACTACACCTAATTCTATTATCGAAGAGTAAGTAATAACATAAGTATAAGGTATGATTAAAATATTTGCAGGAATAGATAATAAAGAAAATTGATGAAAATAATATAAAACCAAAGGAAGGGTTCCTATTTGCGCTACAATTGTTATTGATAAAGGTTCCATAATCCACTTATTTATTGTATTACTTTGAGTTTTTAAATGTTTTAAACAAATAGGGTTTAGCCAACACATAAAAAATACAGCCACATAACTTAATTGAAAACCTATAGAATAAATTTCATATGGATTATAAAGTAAAATAATAATAGCAGATAATGATAAACTATGATAAACCCCAGGATTTCTTTTCAATAAATCTGAAACATAATAAATAGTAATCATTAAACAAGCCCTGGAAACAGAGGAAGACAAGCCAACAAAACAGCCAAACAACCATACACATGCTAAAGAAGAGATAATAATTATTACCCTCTTTTTCTTAGAAAAACATATGGTTAAAATATTGAAAATTATTCCGAAAATTAGAGCAATATGCATGCCTGAAATTGCAATTAAATGCATGATTCCCGCTTTAGAATATGCCTGAATATTATCTTTTTTCATATCCGACCTATTGCCCAATAAATAAGCTTTTAAAAACTCTTTTGAATCTGAATTTAAATAGGACGAATCAATTTTAAGACATAGAAGTTGATTTATATTTTTAATTTTATACCATAAAGAAGAATGCTTTTTTTGATAAATTATTTGGTAGGTTATTCCCAGATTAGAAATATAATTTCTTTGTAGATAATTTTTATAATTAAATTGATATGGATTTAAATTTTTTGAAGGATCTTGAATTTTAACTATCACTCCATACTCGTCCCCTATTTTTAAAATAGAATCAGTTTTTATCTTATTAAATAACAATAACACTTTCCCTGAAGTATGAATTAACTTCCCTTTATACGAAATTGAATGAACTTCTGCTGTATATTTTCTGTTTTTTTCATTAGAATTATTTTGTTCTTCTATGACAACCGAAATATATTGCTTCTTATTTTTTTCTATAAAATGACTATAATGATTATCGGATTGATTAGTATTTATTCCCACGATAATAAGCCCTAGAAGAAACCAACAAAATAACGATAAAACAGAGAATAAAATTTTAAAACGGATAGAATTAAATATAAATATTGAAAGTAGAAATACCAGAATTAAAATCGTAAACCATATTTTCCATGAAAAAAAACTATAGGAATATAAAAATATTCCTAAAATAAGAAATAATAAATAAAATGAATATGGATGTTTACCAATATGCATTTAATTTTTTTATATATCATATAGATTCTTAAACAAATTAAGAATCAGAATATTATTTTTAATTAATTTTTAAGATCAAATATTAAAAAATAACAAACTTTCTTTTAATTATAATTTCTCCTTATAATTTCATAGTTAATCTTTTCTTTTTTGGATTTTTAAGAAAATGATAAACCAAATTATCTAGTACATTATTTCCCTTGCAATGTAAGATTTTTTTAAATTTCCCGAAATATTAACTCAAATATTTTCTTCATTGCTTTATGATTTACATAATTGTCGATTCTTCTTTTTTTTAAATGTCGAAGATAAAATATTAATTAAATTAATATTCCTCTATGCTTGAACAAATATAATCATAAAAACAGAACACTTCCTAATTCAAATGCTTCATACTTATATGATATTCAATTATTAGTATGAAAATTCGATTAATTTTTTAATTAAATTTTAACAAATTAAATAATACGTTTATTTTTGCAAGCAACAACTAAACTAATTTAAACTGATTTTGTATGAGCTTCAAAAAAATGACATGGGTCTCTGCCCTATTTGCAATTTATTTAACTGTATTTTCAAATGCACAAAATCTAGAAACAGATTCAACAAAAATTAAAGAAATCAATGATGTTATAATCATAGGTAAAGGGGTTATTGATGTAGCCAAAGACAGACAAACTCCTGTAGCTGTTTCTGTTATTAGAAAAAAGGAAATTCAGGAAAAAAGCGGAAATCTTGAATTTCCTGCCATTATGAAAAATACTCCTTCTATTTATGTGAATGACGCCACTGCATTTGGAGATTCTAAAATGATTACTCGAGGATTTGACCAGTCTAATACTGCTGTATTAATTAATGGACAACCTGTAAATGGGATGGAAGATGGAAATATTTATTGGTCAAATTGGGCTGGATTGACGGATATTGCTAATGTAGTTCAAGTACAAAGAGGATTAGGATCTTCTAAACTAGCAATATCTTCTGTAGGAGGAACCATAAATATAGTAACAAAAGCTACAGAAAAAAAAGCAGGTTCTAGTGCTCGTTTTTTAACTGGAAATGACGGATATTGGAAAGCTACATATGAATATAACAGTGGATTGAATGGAAAATGGGGAGTATCATTCTTAACCTCTACCTGGAGGGGAGATGGATATAACCGAGGAACAAAAGGCGAAGGCCAAACATATTTTTTATCTATCGGATATAAACCCAATGAAAAACATAATATTAACTTTATGATATATGGAGCACCTCAAAAACATGATCAAAATTATTATACCAAAATTGCAGATTACCAAAGATATGGTTATAAATATAATGTAAATGAAGGAATACTAAACGGAAAAAAACTATCATTAAGATCCAATTATTATCAAAAACCAGTCGCTAATCTTAACTGGGATTGGCAAATGAGTGAAAAAAGTAGCCTATCTACCGTATTATATGCCTCTTGGGGTAGAGGCGGTGGTACAGGAGGATTTGGATCTAAATATATTGAAAATCAGAATCAATCTTTACCTCAAAACCTCAATGCTATTCCCGGAAGTAGAAACCAAGAAAATGGTACTATTAACTGGAATGTAGTAGAAGATTACAATATGATTAATAATACTGATGGTTTGGGCTCCGGAAAAAATAATTATATTATAAGAACTTCTATAAACAACCATGAATGGTATGGATTGGTATCTAACTTTAATCATAAAATAAATGATAATTTCCAGTTTAATTTAGGAATTGATGGAAGAACCTATACAGGAACCCATTTTCAACAGGCGCATAACTTTTTAGGATTATCCGGCATAGTAGATAATAATTCTAATAATGTAAATGGATCCAATATTGCTATGAAGACCTATAGCATTAACCCTTGGAGTGCCCTATTCCGAAAAGCAAATAAAAACCAAAGAATTAGTTATGATTATGATGAAACCATACAATACTTGGGAGCTTTTGGACAAGTTGAATATGTAAGTAAATTCGTATCTACCTTTATTCAAGGATCTATTTCAGAACAATATAACTCAAGAAAAGACCGATTTAATTATACTCCGGGAAATCAAAAATCGAAAACATTAAACAATACAGGATACAATATTAAAGGAGGTATAAGCTTTAAAATCAATAACCATCATAATATTTTTGGAAATGCAGGTTACTATTCCAGGCAACCTTTTCAGGATAATTTATTCCTAAACTACAAAAATGATGTAAATACTTTGGCTGATAATGAGGAAATAGTAGGAGTAGAAGTAGGATATCAACTTCACTATAATTTTTTTGATTTAAACATTAACCTTTACAGAACAAGTTGGAATAACCGTACAGAAACAATTTCAAATCAACAAACTAATAGATTAGAAAACCGTACCGGTATTGATGAATTACATCAAGGTATCGAAGTTGATTTCCTTGCCAAACCCTTCCGTGTATTGAATTTTAAAGGACATTTATCTTTAGGAAAGTGGGAATATAATGGGAATGCTCATTCAACAATTTATGATGCAAATAATTTATCTAATATTTTGGATGAAAAAGATATTTTATTAGACGGAATTAAAACAGCAAACGCTCCCCAATTTAGTTATGGAGTCGGAATAGTATATAAACCCTTTGCAGGATTTTCTTTTGATGCTGATTTAAACCGATATGAAAAACTTTATTCTAATTTTGATGTAACTCGCATAGCTGCGAATAAAAAATTTAGTTTAATTGAGCTTCCCAATTATTTTACTTTAGATTTAGGAGCCTCATATACTTTTCATTTTGAAAACGCTTCATTACGCTTTAGAGCTAATGTAAATAATGCATTAAATGACGTATTTATGACATATTCCAACACTAATCTTAGAAATGGTGATTCTGGTGCTAGTGGAAAAAATTTCAAAGGCATAGATACTAATAATCAAGTATACTTTGGTAATGGAAGAACTTGGAATTTTGGTGTTAGTTATGACTTTTAAGATATAATTATAAAATAAGGGTAGGATAATTTCTACCCTTATTTTTATTTAAAAGACTCATTTAATTTACTAAATCGTAAAACGAAAAATATAAATTATTATATTTCTACACATAATTTTATGTGATTTTTTTCTATTTTAGTAAAGAAAATTCTCCGTTTATAATTAAATATTTTGACCATGGATGTTGCAAAAGAACGTATAATTTCTAAATCATTAGAATTATTCAGCCAAATTGGAGTAAAAGTTATTACTATGGACATGATTTGTTACGAGTTAGGAATGTCTAAAAAAACTTTATATGAACATTTTACCAGCAAAGAAGATCTTATAAAACAATCTTTTAATGAACAAATGAATGAATTTATTGAAAAATTTAAAAATAAAATCACTCATATTTCAAACCCAATAGCACAACTCTCATATATTTTTGAAAATTCCCTTTATTTTAATAAAAAAGATAAAGTTTCTTTTCAACTTCAAAAATTTTATCCTAATATTTATACTGAACTTTTAAAAACACAAAATATTTTTATAAAAGATATTATTAAAAACAATATTGTGTCAGGAATTAAAGATGGTTTATACCGCTCAAAAGTTCAAATAGACTTAGTTATTGATTACATAGTTATGATTTTATATAATATAAATGAAGATGAATTTTTAAAAGCAAACTGTCAAAAGTATTTTTTTGAATTGGTTACTAGGTCAATTGCTACAAAAAAAGGGCTCAAAGAGATATAAAACCCACTAAAAAAATTAAGAAGCTGTAGTTAAAATTATTTTTAATTCAAATTCTGAAGACAATGCTATCAAATGCTCAAATATATTAGCTTGAATTTCTTCATATTCTAACCAAACTGAGGTGTTAGCAAAACAATATATTTCTAAAGGCAATCCATAAACCGTTGGTTCTAAGTGTCTAACTAAAATTGTATCTTTCGTAGAAATTCTAGGATTTTTTAATAAATATATCTTCATATAATGCCTAAATATTTCTAAATTAGTTATTCTGTGTCTACTTTCATGCCCTTCAGAATTTTTCAAATCAGATAAATTACTTTTTCCTTTTATTTGCAATAAATAATCTTTTAACAAACTGATTTTCATTAATTTATTAATTAAACTTTCGTCAACAAATTTAATTGAATCGAAATCAAATAAAACCGATCTTTTAATTCTTCGAGTATGTGAAGCTTTCATAGGTTCATGATTCTTAACTTCTGTTGATATAAGATCATATGTAGGTACTGTTGAAATGGTTTTATCTAAGTTTTGAATTTTAGCTGTTACTAAATTAATTTCCTTTACACTTCCCTCTGTGCCATATTTAGGAATAGATATCCAATCACCTACTTTTATTTGTTTAGATCCGGCTATATTAATACCTGTAACTAAACCCAAAATAGGATCTCTAAATACCAGTAAAATAACAGCCATAATTGCACCTAAAAAAGTAAAAATTTTAGAACTGGTTAAATTAAATAAAATTGATATAATAATAAATCCTGAAAATAATATAATTAGTATTTTAATTAACTCTGAAAAAGTTTTTACGGCAACTGTACGATAGCTCTTATCTCGATTTTTTATTTCTGTAAAAGAATCTATAACACAAATAATAAATTTTGAAAGAAATATAATTAAGAAAATACTAAATACCAGATCAAGAATATGAAAACTTTGAGGATGATGGTAAAATATAACCGGAACTAAACAATAACAAATACCTAATGGAAGCAAATGAAAAAAACTTGTAAATACATTTTTCTTCATAAATGTATTCATCCATATATTTTTAGTTTTAGGTATTATTCTTTGTACAATTTTAAGAAGCACTTTCCTCTGAAACCAATCCAACAATAAAAAAATACTAAGAACTATCAATACTTTAATAAAAATCTGTGAGAATAATATAGTACTTTCAGGAAAATGATTAGCTATATAATTATGTAAATTATCAATTATAGTATTTTGATTTTCTAATTTTAGATTAGTTGCCCCATCCATATATCAACAATATTAAACGGGTAAAGGTATTAAATAAAGAAGATTTTATATGAAAAATATTTAAAAATAATATTTACCTTTATTGATTGTTAATCTATATACTTTTATGACATATACTATTTGGATAGTTATTATCTCTCTTCTTATAATTATTAGTATTGTAGGCTCAGTTATGCCATTTATTCCAGGCCCTCCTATAGCTTTTGCGGCACTATTAATTTATAAACTCTGTCCTATAGGCAATAATTTAAGTTGGTGGTGGATTGTCTTTGGTGCTATTTTAACTTTATTAGCTATAATTACTGAATATTTGATACCGATTGTAAGTACCAAAAAATTTGGTGGATCAAAATATGGAGCAATTGGGGCAACTTTAGGAATAATTTTAGGTTTTTTCATACCCTTTGGATTTATATTAGGTCCATTTTTAGGAGCTCTTTTGGGAGAATTAATTAATGACACTGTAAATTATAAAAAAGCTTTTAAAGCATCTTTAGGGGCATTTATAGGTTTTTTCTTGGGCATCGGAACTAATATTTTAGTATGTGGAATATTAATAACTATTATTTTTATTCATTATACATTTTATTAGCCTTTATGGAAAAACAGAGTATATTTATTTATTATTCTATTTTAGAAATCTAATTTTCATCATAATTTTTAATATTACAAAAAAATGTAAATATCATTGAAGATATTTACATTTTATATTAGAAAAAAGTTATAAAATATTTAAACTTTAAACAAAGAAAATATTATTTTATTGGTCATTTTCTGCCTGAATTGCAGTTATAACTACAGTATTATAAATATCTTCAATCTTGGCTCCTCTGCTTAAATCATTGATAGGCTTTTTCAAACCCTGTAAAACCGGTCCTAATGCAAGTCCTCCTGATTCTCTTTGTACTGCTTTATATGTATTATTACCTGTATTAAGATCTGGAAAAATAAGCACATTTGCTTGTCCGGCAACTAATGAACCAGGCATTTTACTGCTTCCTACACTGGGCACAACAGCAGCATCATATTGTATTGGTCCTTCCACCAATAAGTCTGGACGTAAAGATTTAACTAAATTTGTAGCTTTTCTTACTTTATCCACTTCTTCTCCTGAACCAGAATTTCCTGATGAATAAGAAAGCATGGCTATTTTTGGCTCTAACCCAAATGCTTTAGCAGTTTGTGCTGAAGAAATAGCTATATCTGCTAATTGATCTGATGTTGGATTAGGAACTACCGCACAATCTCCATATACTAAAACCCGATCGCGTAATAACATAAAGAAAACAGAAGAAACTGTTTTTATTCCTGGTTTTGTTTTAACAAATTGCAAAGCTGGTCTTATTGTATGTGCTGTAGTATTTTGGGCTCCAGAAACCATTCCATCTGCATATCCTTTGTAAACCATCATTGTTCCAAAATAGGAAGCATCCAACATTAAATCTTTAGCCTGTGCTAATTCCATTCCTTTATCTTTCCTTAATTCATAAAGAGTATTGGCATAATCTTCTAACAAATCATTTTCAGTATTATCCAAAACAGATATAAAATTTTCATTCCAATTGATTCCTAATTGAATGACTTTTTGTTTAATTTCTTCGGGTTTGCCTAAAACAGTAAGTTTTACAATTTCATCATCTGCAAGCATAGAGGCTGCTCTTAAGATCCTTTCATCTCCTCCTTCCGGCAATACTATATGTTTTTGTGCTTTTTTAGCCGTTCTTAACAAGTTATACTGAAACATTTTAGGAGTAATACCTCCAATTTTAAAAGATGATATTTTTTTTTCTAATTCCGGAATATCTACATATTGCTCAAATAAATCAATACTTCTTTTAATTTTAGTTATATTTTCAGGATAAATAGTAGATTTAATATTTGCGGTAGTAGAAGCGGTCTCAAAAGTACCAGATTCTACAGCCATAATAGGAAGATTTATGTTAGCTCCTTCTACTAACTTCATAATATTTGCATCTAAGTTGCGAACGGCTGTTAAAATTAATCCGGAAACTCTAGGATAACCACTTGAAAAATTAGAAAGTACAACTCCTGCTATTAGATCAGATCTATCGGCAGGAACAACTGCAACACAATCTTCTTCAACGTAATTCATAAAATGAGACAACTGCATAGCTCCTATTATAAATTTTTTAATAGGACGATCCAAATTGTCTTTCCCGTATAATAATTTAGCCCCTAAAGTATCAGACAATTCTTTAAGAGTGGGAAAGCTTAAGGAAATATCTTTTGGAATAACTGAAATTAACACGGAATCGTCATTTATTCTTTTTTTAGATTTTTCAATTACTTCCTCTATCGGATTAATATTTTTATTTATAATTACCGCTATTATTTTATTATCTCTTTTTAAAAAATTATTTACTTCAAGACTTACATTTTTACTTAAATCATGTGAATTTTTAAAAGAATCTTTAACAACTAAAATTACAGGTATATTTAATGATTTTGCTATAACCACATTTAAATCATATTCCAAAGAAGTACTTTCTGCTGACAAATCAGTTCCATCTATTAGTACAAAATCATATCGATCCTCGAGGGCTTTATATTTTTGAATAATAACATCATATGCATCATCCAGTTTATTATTATTTTGCAAATCAATTATTTCACTTTTTGTAAAAGCATAAGCATCATCATAATTTTGATTTAAATTGAAATATGAAATCATAGTTTCAATATGATTATCTTTAATATCTTCCTCCACATCATCAATAATGGGTCTATAGTAACCTACATTCGGAGTTTGCCTCATTACCATTTGTAATATTCCTAAACTAACTAAAGATTTTCCACTATCGGGACTTGTAGTTGCAATGTATACTGATCTATTCATTTACCATTTTTTTATGCATCTTTACAAACTTACAAAAAGCATCGAAATATATTGATGCAAAAATTAATTTTATAATTTGTTTAATATTTTTTAACTTATATTCAACACAATCAAAAATCTAATTGTAATCCATCATAAGCAAGAAAAACATTTTCCGGCAATATTTTCTGTACTTCATCATGAAATCCTAAATGAAAACTTATATGTGTTAAATAAGCTTTTTTAGGACTAGATCTTTCAATTATATTCAGTGCCTGAGCTAGATTGAAATGTGAATGATGTGGATTTAAACGAAGAGCATTAATCACTAAAATATCAGAAT
Source organism: Apibacter adventoris (assembly GCF_002964965.1). Classification (NCBI taxonomy): domain Bacteria; kingdom Pseudomonadati; phylum Bacteroidota; class Flavobacteriia; order Flavobacteriales; family Weeksellaceae; genus Apibacter; species Apibacter adventoris. Next base: position 11,261 of record NZ_PSZN01000012.1, on the reverse strand, counting down.
TTTTTATTTTTTCTATTTCTTTTTCTCTAATAAAAGAAGCATCCGTTATATATGTTAATTCTCCTATACGATAGCCTAAGATAGGTAATTTTCCATGTATAATATGAATAGGTTTTATAGATATATGATTAATTTCAAAATTATTTTCTACCGGATATAGTTGAAAGGAAGGAACACCGGGATATTTATTTTCTGCAAAAGCATAAGAATAACGTCTCTTAACATCTTCTAACACTCTTGATAATCCGTATATAGGAATATCTTCTCCTTTTATAAAATTTATAGGTCTTAAATCATCTAATCCCCCTACATGATCTGTATGTTCATGAGTTAATAATACAGCATCAACATTGGACCTATTTTCTCGTAACATTTGTTGTCTAAAATCAGGTCCACAATCAATTAATAAATCTAATCCCCCGTATTTAACTATTGCAGAAGTTCGCAATCTTTTATCTTTAGGATTTGTGGATTTACAAACGGGATGATTAGAACCAATAACCGGAATTCCTTGAGATGTTCCTGTTCCTAAGAATGTTATATTACTTTTTTGTAGTACCATAATTTTTGTAAATTTACGAACAAAAGTTTAAAAATATGCTTTCGCCTAACCAAGTATTAACTCCCAGACAAAAAGCACTTCAAATCAATTTAAATAAGAATATTTATGGAACTTTTTCTGAGATTGGTGCAGGTCAGGAAACTGTACGATACTTTTTTAGGGCCGGAGCAGCTTCCAAAACTATAGCTAAAGCAATATCTGCTTATGATAAGGAGTTTAGCGATTCTATTTACGGAAAAGAACCTGATAACAGATATGTTTCTCAGACAAGATTGATTAAAATGCTTGATCATGAAATTAATTTAATTGAGGATCGTATTGACAGAACAAATTGCCCGGGTAGAAAATTTTTTTCTTATGCCAACACCGTAACTACCATTAATTTCAATAAAACTTTTAAAGGGCATGGATGGGTTGGCATCCGTTTTCAACTACACGAATCAGAAAGTTATAATGAAATAATTCTACATATACGTTTTCATGAAAATGACGCTAAATTACAGCAGGAAACTTTAGGCATATTAGGTGTAAATTTAATCTATGGAGCTTTTTTTTATAGCGATGACCCAAAAAAAATTATTAATTCCCTTTATGATGAACTAAGTACTGATCAGTTAGAAATTGATATGATTAACTTTAGCGGTCCGGGGTATACTCATGTAGATAATCGTTTGATGAGTTTGCAATTAGTGAAAAACGGTATGTCAGATGCTGTTGTTTTTGAACCTAATGGGAAAAATGTTCTTCCTGCTGATGAGTTGTATAAAAAAAATATTTTTGCCTTAAGAGGAAGTTTTCGTCCGGTAACTAATGTAAATATTGACATGTGTAATCAAGGACTTAAAATGTTTAAGAAAGAAAAAAATGTAAATAATCATAATACAAAGGTTTTATTTGAAATTACCTTATCTAATTTACGTGCTGCTGGAGAAATAAATGAACAAGATTTTTTAGATAGAGCAGACGTTCTAGGAAAATTAGGATATACGGTTTTAATTTCAAATTTTTCAGAATATTTTCGATTAGTAGATTATTTTAGTAGATTTTCTACTGAGAAAATAGGTATTTCTATGGGAGTAAATAATTTATTGGATATTTTTGAAGAAAATTATTATACTAACTTGAGCGGTGGAATTATGGAAGCTTTTGGTAAATTATTTAAACAACAAATGAAAATTTATCTTTATCCATATATTGATCCTGAAACTGAAAAAATTCTCAATTCTGAGAATTTAAAAGTAAATGAAAGCTTAAAAGATTTATATAAATATTTCAAAAAAAATAAGAGAATTGTAGATATTAAAGATTATAATGATTCCTATCTTAAAATTTATGGTAAGAAGATTCTAGCTCAAATTGCTATGGGAAAATCCGGATGGGAGGATCAAATACCAAAAGAAGTTGCTGATATGATTAAAGAAAGAGGTATGTTTGGCTATTCTATGGGTACACTATTAACAACTAATCAATAATTTTTTATATATGATTATATATTCCGAAAGCTTTCATGTAGAATATTCTATAGAAAAAGACTGGCAAGCTTGGGTCAAAGATATTTTAATTCCAGAAGTATACGCATCTAAAAGATTTTCTAAAGTTATCTTTTCTAAAGTTATTTCTCATTCAGATGAGACCGGATATACATATTCTCTTCAATATTTTACTAATAATAAAAAAAATATGGAAGAATATTATAAACTTTATTTTAAAAAACTTGTTCAATTAATTTCCAATAAATTCGGAACTCAGGTTTTATCTTTTAAAACAGAATTAGAAGTTATCGAAACTTTTGATTTCTAACCTATTTTATTAATATTTATTTTTCAAGTCAAACATTTGCCTCTTTCTTTAATAATTACTTTATTTTTTAGTGTAAATTGAATAATTAAATATTCCAAATCAATATTTTCTTCTTTACTAAATTTTACAAATATTTCATCCTAATTTTTTCTACATAAATTATAATTATTTATATGCCACAAAGTTTATGAATAACATTTTTCAGAAACAAGTTGCTTCCTCTCAATCATTCTAAATAATCTCATTAAACACTTATTGTTCATTCATATTTTTAATAAAATACAAAAAGAAAATAAACAATGTGAGGAATCAAAATAAAAAAATTTAAAATATCACAACGATTATTGAATATTTCTTATTTGATGTGTTTATTTTTAGAGATTTGAGATAAATTTCCTACTCATGTCTAGTGTTCTATCAATTTCTACTTGTTCAATACAATCAGAAATAAACCAGGTTTCATAACCTGAAGGAGGTAAATAAATCCCGTTTTTCAATAAGTAATGAAAGTATTTATTAAACATATTATGGTCTGCCATTGAAGCTTCTTCAAAGTTATTAACTTCTAATCTTCCAAAAAACACAGTCATCATAGAAGAACATTGATTAATACAAACCTTAATTCCTGCTTCTTTAAATATATTTTTTAATTCTGTAGCTAATAATTGAGTAGTTGTATTTATTCTATCAAAAATTTGCAAATCATCTTTCAATAAAGATAGTGTAGTAAGACCAGCCCTCATCGCTATAGGATTCCCTGACAATGTACCAGCCTGATATACAGGACCCTCAGGAGATAAAAAACTCATAATTTCTTTTCTTGCAGCAAAGGCTCCTACCGGCATTCCTCCTCCAATAACTTTACCATATGTAATAATATCTGCAGTTATATTAAAAAATTCCTGCGCTCCTCCTAATTTTGCACGGAAGCCTGTCATTACTTCATCAAAAATTAATAATGATTGATTTTCATCACATAATTTTCTTAAATTTTCTAAAAAACCTTTTTTAGGCGGAATACACCCCATATTCCCAGCTATAGGCTCAATAATAACTGCTGCAATTTCTCCTTTATTATTTTCAAAAACTGCTTTTACAGATTCTATATCATTATATATGGCTAATAAGGTATCTTGTGCTGTTCCTTGAGTTACTCCTGGACTATTAGGATTTCCAAAAGTAGCAGCTCCACTCCCTGCTTTTATTAGAAAAGCATCTGAATGTCCATGATAACAACCTTCAAACTTTATAATTTTATTTTTAGCAGTAAACCCTCGTGCTAAACGAATAGCAGACATACAAGCCTCTGTTCCAGAATTTACCATTCGTATTTTGTCGATACCTGAAACAGATTCTATAATTAATTTTGCTATTTCTGTTTCTAATTCTGTAGGGGTTCCAAATGAAAATCCATTTTTTAACTGCTCAGTAACAGCATTTAATACTATAGGATGAGTATGACCTAAAATCATAGGTCCCCATGAATTAATATAATCTATATATTTATTATTGTCTACATCTAGTAGGTAAGCACCTTTTGCTGATTCCATGAAAATAGGAACACCCCCTACAGATTTAAAAGCACGAACGGGAGAATTCACTCCTCCCGGTATATATTTTTGTGCTTCTCTAAATAAAGCACTACTTCTCTGATATAGCATGTTAACTTCTTTTTCCTTTTAATAAGATAATATCTCCTTTTTTAGGCTCCTGTCCAGGATGCATTAAATTTCTTTTATATAACTCTATGAGTGAAACTCCGTTATTTTGGGCAACATCATACATTTTATCTCCTTCTTTAACGGTATATTTTTTGATAGTTCCTGCATTTTTTTTGGGTTCTAAAAATATTTTTTGATTAATTTTCAATTCTTCTTGAAATGCTAAATCGTTATATAATTTAAGATTTTTTAATGAAATATTATACGCTTTTGATATGTCCTCTAAATTGTCTCCTTCTTTTATTACAATAAACTTTAAATTACCATTAGGATGAATTTTAACTCTTGTACTGGGAAATTCAAAATTGTTGGCTTTAACGATTAATGATTTATTACGTTTATATGAACTTTCTTGTTTCGGTTCTCCTTTATATGCAATATAAATTTCAGAGTCTAAATTTGTATTTTCTTTGTTATCTTTAGATAACGAATTGATTGATTGAGGCTCTGATTTAACAAACGTGCTATTTTTAAGGAGATTAGGAAACATTTCTGCTAGTTTAGCATCTACTTCATTCAAAGATATTTGATCAAACTGATCTAAATGATATCTTTCAATTAAATTAATTAATATATAGGCATATTTTGAGTTGGTTGCATACCCTGCCTGTTTTAAACCGAAAGCCCAAGCTTTATAATCCTTTTCATCTAGATAAAATAATTTCTTGTAATATGAACGATTAGCTAAAAATAATGAATGATCTCTATAAGATTCTCTAACTGAAGAATATTTTCTAAAGCATTCTCCTTTTAAATCATCATCATGGTACATCCTTTCTCCTACCCATTCATCTTTACATTTTATTCCGAAATGATTATTTGCAAACTGGGCTAAATCGCTTTGTCCATTACCCGTTTCTAAAATTCCTTGTGCCAATGTTATACTAGCAGGAATTTTATATAATTCCATTTCCTCTACTGCAAATCTGGCATAAGTTTGAATATATAACTCATCTTTTTTTATTGATTCTTGTGCGTATATTATATTTGTAGAAATTATTACTATTAGAAATAATACTATTTTTTTCATATAATAATATTTTTAATATTCTTTTTTGTCAATAGTTTATTCATTTCTTTAATCCCTTGCAGCCCTCCAGTATGTATGGCTAAAACCTTCTTTTGAGATGGTATTTCACCTTTCCTTAACATTTCTCTTAACCCAAACATCATTTTCCCGGTATAAACAGGATCTAAAGGAATGTGATTTAAAAGATAAAAATCATTAATAAACTCAATAAGTTCAAGGGTTATTTTGGCATAACCTCCAAAATGATAAGCCAAATTTAAGTTAAAATTTTCTTTCTCAGTAAGTTTTAATATTTCTTTAACTAAAAATTGTGCATTTTTTAAAGCCGGAAAACCAATAATATGTTGGTGAGGTAATGCACCTACAGATAAACCAGATATTGTACCTCCGGTACCTACAGCGGTAGTAATTATATCAAATTTTTTCGTTTCTTCAGTTAACAATTCCGAAACTCCTTTCACAGCTAATAAATTAGTTCCTCCTTCCGGTACTAAATAATAGTTATGTATGGTATTTAATATCTCTTGTATATATTCCGAACGTTCTTTCAGGCGGTACTCTTTTCTGGGAACAAAATAAAAATTCATCCCTAAACTATAGGCTTCCTGTAAGGATAAATTATCTTTCCATTTATTTTGAATTTCTTCTCCTCTAATAATTCCAATGGTTTTAAAGTTATTTTCTTTTCCTGCAGCTGCTGTTGCAACAATATGATTAGACATTGCTCCTCCAAAAGTTACTAAAGTTGTTTTTTGAAGTTCTTTAGCCTTTTGTAAATTATATTTTAATTTCCAAAATTTATTGCCTGAAATAATTGGATGTACTAAATCTTCTCTTTTTATATAAAGAGGTTGTTCTGTTTTTAAATCAGGAAATTGAAATGGTTGTATAAATACTTGCGACAATTATAAAATAAATTTAAATATTATTCTTTTGTTTTTTTTCATTACATATTTTATTTAATTCCTGTAAAAGAGACTCTTTTTCATTTTCTCCAAATTGATTGGTATAGATAATTCCCTTTTTTTCTTCCCCTGAGTACGAACATTTATAATATATTTCTATTTTCTTTTGATCATAATTGTAATTAATTATTTCATTAAATTGTATGTACAATACTTTTATAAATATAACAATATTAATTTTAATATAATCATTTCCTATAGTTACATAAGCCGTATTATAACGAATAAACATCATTACAATGGCAAATAAAAACATTATTAAAAAGATATCACTCGAAGAATGACGCCGATTTGATAAAAAAGCTGAAGTGATTATTCCGAAAATAACATACAAATATTTTCTTGCGTAGTAATGTTTTTTAAAATCATTTTTTTTATTTTCCATAACTATATCTATTAATGAACTATTTTTTTAGTAATTTTCGAATCTTTTTAAATAGATTCCATCTCTCATCTAAAAATTTATACTTTTATAAACACTATTTTTTGCATAGTTAATAAATAGAACATACTTACATTACTTCACTAGTCTATTTTATTTAAGTATTTATTAACTTATTTATTACCCCTCACCTAAAAATAACCAAAAAATTACAACATTACAAAAAAAGACATAAATATAACTAAAGTCTTTTTTTGTTAAAATGAATAAGGCTTATAGTGAAATTAAATATAATTTATATAGTTGTTATAAAAGATCATACTTCATATAAAAAAATCACTTAACACCATGCATCAATTTCTTTAATAACGGATTTAATAATATGACAATAATCCCTGCAATTATTGGTATAATTGTAAAAATGAGAAAAAAATTGGTCATATTTGACTTTTTTGCTATTTCTTCAATCATTCCCCCCATAGAAGCTGCTAATTTATTACCTATAGCTATGGCTAAATACCACATCCCAAACATAAATGCTATCATTCTACCAGGAACTAGTTTACTTACATATGATAGCCCTACTGGGGATAAACATAATTCTCCTAATGTATGAAATAAATAAGCTAAAATTAACCAAACTATACTTACTCGAACCATGCCTGCTGTAGCTCCTTGGGGTATAGTTTGAGAACCAAAGGCTAACACTCCAAATCCAATAGCCATAATTATAAGACCTAATCCGTATTTTACTGCTGCACTTGGGTTATACTTACTGTCCCACCATTTGGTAAATAATGATGCAAATGCTATTATAAAAAATGAGTTTAAAATACTAAACCACGAAGTAGTTATTTCTATTTTACTATCTCTAAGCTCAGAAACTTTAGCATGTATAATACCCGAATCTTTTTTGGATGAAATATAATCTTCTCTTATTTTTTTTTCTTGTTCATTACTTAGAGGGACCATTACTCCTATTTCTCCATGTATAGCTACTTCATCACCTATTTTTAAATTATTTTTACTAGCAATAGTTGTCTTTAAGGTTTCTATCTTATCTAAAGGTTTATTAACATAAGACTCAGTTATCGGAATGTATTGAAAAAGTAAATTTCCTTCTTTATCTACTTCTTGTTTTTTTGTTTTTTCATCTATCTTTGGTATTTTAAGAACTTTGTATTTTATTTCATAAGCATGAGAACTAATATCATTATTCAACATCCATATTACAATTCCCCAAATAATAAGAAAACTACTGGCCAGCACAATGTTAGAGGATAAAATTTTATGTCTTGTTTGTTTAAATAATAAAATCAAAACCCATGAAACTATTGCTAAGGGTATAATTGTAAGAAGGGTATTTACTATCAAATAAATGTTTGCTGAATTCCCTTCCATAGTTCTATCTGTAAAGTCCCTTGCAAAAAGCACTAAAGAAGTAGCTCCTTGTTCAAAAGAGGCAAAGAAAAATATAGTGAATAAAGCAAATATAATCACTGCTATCATTCTATCCCTAATTATTTTATTATATCTGGATACTCTGGAAATTATTAAAATTATGAATAATACTAATCCGATTATTGCTAGTACTAATGGTCCAGATAAAATATCTTTACTTATAATAAACTCTTCCGGAAATATATGTATATCCCCTATTTTAGATAAAGGATCATTTATTGCATACCCCAAACCTATAAATGATGTAATAATAATAAGAATTTTATCCATTAAAGTAAATGGATTCTTTTTTGTTTCTTCATGATTTTCTACAGTCTTATTATTATCTGATTCAAGAATTTTTTCATTTTTTCTATTTGTTTTCTGTGGAATCTCTCCAATTTTACCAAATAAAGGCTTTGCTAACCAAAACTGTAAAGTACCGAGTAACATAAAAATTCCGGCAAGGCCAAACCCCCAACTCCATCCTACTTTTTCTGCAAGATATCCACAAAGCATCATACCAAAAAAAGCACCAGCATTTACCCCCATATAAAATATTGTATATGCTCCATCTTTTTTTTCTGGTAGATCTTTATACATTTCTGAAATAATAGAGGTCATATTCGGTTTGAAAAAACCAGTACCTATTATAAGCAATACTAAACCTAAATAAAGTGAAAATTCTGTTTCTACAGCCATAGAAATATGCCCTAAAGTCATAATTACTGCTCCTACTACTACTGCCCAACGGTAACCTAAAACTTTATCAGCTATAATTCCTCCGGCAATGGGTGTTAGATACAATAGCATAGCATAGGTTCCAAACAAAGCGCCTGCATGATTAGTAGACCATTCCCACCCAGGATTAGTTCCTATTGCCGCCATAGTTAAAAAATTTATGAGAAGTACCCTCATTCCATAGAATGAAAAACGTTCCCACATTTCAGTAAAAAATAAAACAAACAATCCAGCTGGATGTCCTAATACTTTAGTTTTAAAAAAATTATTTGTTGTTACGCTCATATTTCAATATGTGAATACTTATTTTACCCCTTGCATTAATTTTCTTATCACTGGTGATACAATAATAATTACAACCCCAAATATTAATGAATATATTGCTAAAGTATGATATCCATTTGTATAAGATATTAAGGATTCCAATCGCGTTGCATTATTATCCGGATTTGAAATATCTGCTCCTAGTAAACCTGCTACATACTGGCCATAAGCACTGGCTAAAAACCACATTCCCATCATCATTCCTGATAAATGCTTAGGAGATAAACTTGTAATCATAGATAAACCAATTGGAGAAAGACATAATTCGCCTATAGTCATAAATAAATATGCTAATACAAATATATTGATAGAAGTAATCCCATTTGAATCAACAAAAAATATGGTGCTATAAAATGTATAAAAAGATAAGGCTACAAATAAAAATCCTAAACCAAACTTAACTACTGTATTAGGTTCTTTTTTTCTTTTAGATAACCAATACCATAATAATCCTAATGGTGTGCTAAAGAGTATAACAAATAATGAATTTGCTCCATTATTTACAGCATTGGGATCTATTTTAAATAAATATAAGTTTAACGGTCTCAAATTATCTTTAGCAAAGATAGCTAAAGAACCACCTGCTTGCTCAAATAAAGCAAAAAACAGAATAGAAAACAAGATTAATAATAATGCAGCTATAAGTTTTTTCCTATCTTTTAGCTCTTTTATTTTATAAAATTGAAATAAAAAATATAGTAAAGCTAAAGGCCCTATTGTATACATAAATATATCTGTATATCTGGTATTATTAAGCATAAGAAAAATTAAAGGAATAGTTGCTATAGCTCCTATATAAACTAATATTTCATAAGTATTTCTTTTTGTAACAGATATATTTTTTAATGGGGAAGTTCCTATAGGTCCTAAATATCTTTTAGTACAAATAAAAACTATAAGTCCTATTAGCATAACAAATGCTGCAGATAAAAATGCTAATGCCCATGAATGACTTTTACCCAATACAACACAAATACTTCCTCCAATTAAGGCTCCAACATTAATAGCTGTATAAAATAAACCAAACCCAGCATCTTTTCTATGATCTCCCTCTTTATAGAGATATCCTACCATTGATGATATATTAGGTTTAAAAAAACCCGTACCGATAACTGTTAAAGTTATTCCCAAAAAAAATAAATTATGAGGAGAAGATGCTACTAAAATATTTCCTAATATCATTAATAGAGCACCAAAAACCAATGATTTTCTAAAGCCTAAAATTTTATCTGCAAAAATTCCACCTATAAAAGTGAATGCATATACAAATGCCTGTATAGCACCATATTTTAAATTTGCATTTTGTTTTGTGAAGAATAATTCGTCTATCATAAAAACAGTTAGCATTCCTCTCATTCCATAAAAACAGAATCGTTCCCACATTTCTACTAAGGCTAAATACCATAATTGTTTAGGATACTTTCCATTAAAATTTTGAATTTGCTCTAAGGAAAAATGATTTTTTTCTGTAGTAGTACTATTATCCATAATTTACAATAAAATAAGACAAAAACATGAATATTTAATTCCCAGGTTTAAGGAAAAAATATAACAATTATACTTTAAATCTTTATTACTCGCCAAAAGTAATTATTTTTATTAAATAAAATTATCATTATTCATAAAAAAAACAAATTCTCCCTTCTTCATAAATTAAATAATAAAAATTTAATCCCAATAATAAGCCCGGAATTTCCCTTTTTTATACACTATACACTTTTAATATGGCCATACTTACTGTAAAACTAATTAAACCTATAATCCCTCTTATATTCCTATTTTTTTCTTATTTTTTAACCCTATAAAAACAAAAAAGTCTCACTTATATAATAAGTGAGACTCTGTATTAAAAAACTGGCGGCTACCTACTCTCCCGCAATTAGCAGTACCATCAGCGCTAGGCAGGCTTAACTTCTGTGTTCGGAATGGGAACAGGTGAGCCCTGCAGCTATAACCACCCTAAATATTGTTAATGGAATTTTATATAATATTTTTTAAACTTCTCACCTTTTATACTAGGCTTATTTGATTTGTGTTTTTATTACTTCACCTGTACTTTTTTTGGACGAAATCTACGGGTAATTAGTACTACTCGGCTATGACATCACTGCCTTTACACCTGTAGCCTATCAACGTGGTGATCTCCCACGACCCTTAAAAGAATTCTTATCTTGTGGCGAGTTTCGCACTTATATGCTTTCAGTGCTTATCTCTTCCAAACTTAGCTACTCAGCAGTGCACCTGGCGGCACAACTGATACACCAGAGGTTTGTTCAACTCGGTCCTCTCGTACTAG
>NZ_PSZN01000011.1:0-66482 GCF_002964965.1 Apibacter adventoris | reverse complement strand
TTTGCACTGGCAGTCTCATTAGAGTTCCCGGCTTTACCCGTTGGCAACTAATGATAAGGGTTGCGCTCGTTATAGGACTTAACCTGACACCTCACGGCACGAGCTGACGACAACCATGCAGCACCTTGAAAATTGTCCGAAGAAATACTTATTTCTAAGTACGTCAATTCCCATTTAAGCCCTGGTAAGGTTCCTCGCGTATCATCGAATTAAACCACATGCTCCACCGCTTGTGCGGGCCCCCGTCAATTCCTTTGAGTTTCAACCTTGCGGTCGTACTCCCCAGGTGGGATACTTATTACTTTCGCTTAGTCACTGAGAATTTACTCCCCAACAACGAGTATCCATCGTTTACAGCGTGGACTACCAGGGTATCTAATCCTGTTCGCTCCCCACGCTTTCGTCCCTTAGCGTCAATCGGTATTTAGTAACCTGCCTTCGCAATCGGTGTTCTGTGTAATATCTATGCATTTCACCGCTACACTACACATTCCAGCTACTTCAATACTATTCAAGACTCGCAGTATCTATGGCAGTTCTACAGTTAAGCTGTAGGATTTCACCACTGACTTACAAATCCGCCTACGGACCCTTTAAACCCAATAAATCCGGATAACGCTCGCATCCTCCGTATTACCGCGGCTGCTGGCACGGAGTTAGCCGATGCTTATTCGTATGGTACATTCAGCACATTACACGTAATGTGGTTTATTCCCATACAAAAGAAGTTTAAAACCCATAGGGCTGTCGTCCTTCACGCGGGATGGCTGGATCAGGCTCTCACCCATTGTCCAATATTCCTCACTGCTGCCTCCCGTAGGAGTCTGGTCCGTGTCTCAGTTCCAGTGTGGGGGTTCACCCTCTCAGGCCCCCTAAGGATCATTGCCTTGGTAAGCCGTTACCTTACCAACTAACTAATCCTACGCATGCCTATCTATATCCGATAAATCCTTTTAATACAATGTAAGGCTACATTATATGTTATCCGGTATTAATCCGAGTTTCCCCGGGCTATCCCCGTGATATAGGTAAGTTACATACGCGTTACGCACCCGTACGCCGGTCTCTCTTGAAGCAAGCTCCAAAATACCCCTCGGCTTGCATGTGTTAGGCCTCCCGCTAGCGTTCATCCTGAGCCAGGATCAAACTCTCCATTGTAATTCTTTTTAATTTTACAAAAGTTTTCCCTGTACCCTAATTTTTAATAGAGCTTTCCCAAGTCGTTTTTGCTACTTTTTATCTTAAAATTTTTATGTCAATGATCTGTTCGTTTTCGCTCCTCTCCTCCCTTCTCTTTTCCTCTGTTCCTGAGTTGCGGGTGCAAAGATACATACTTTTTATTCCCTCACAAATTTTTACAAAACTTTTTTTAATATTTTTTTATTCATCCTCTAACTCCTTATCACTATATCTTTATTTATCAATATTTTATATTCTATTTTTTTATCCCACTTTTTTTTACTTTTTTTCGCTCATATTCTTCGTTTATCTCTTTTACCCCTTCTTTCTCTCTCTTTTTATTTATCCGGTTGTTATTCTTCTTTTCTATTCTCTCGCGCGCTCGTCTTATCTCTCTCGTTCTTTTGCCTCTTATTTTATTATCTTTATCTCTTTTAATGTTTCTGTTGACCCATAGTATTTTTCTATTATAAAATACTTCTAAAAAAAGAATTTGAAAAAAAGTAAATAATTTTTTTATATATTTTTAAGTTATAACTATGTTTTATAATAGAGTATAAAATATAAAAATCGTTAAGAGACCTTAACGATTTTACCATAAATATATTTCTAAGCATTTATCTTTTAGCTCTATATTCACTAACAGTTAATTGCTTTCTGCCCTTTGCTCTACGTCTTGCTAAAGTTTTTCTTCCATTAACAGATGACATTCTTTCGCGAAAACCATGTTTGTTTCTTCTCTTTCTTTCGGAAGGTTGAAATGTACGTTTCATTATTATATTATCTTTTTATCTTTATAATTTAATTTTCTTTTCAAGGTTGCAAAGATAGTATTTTTTTTTAATAGTTTTTCTTTTTTACTATATTTTTTGTTCATAATAAAAAAAGCATCTTATTATTATTTAAGATGCTTTTTATTCTTCAATAAGAATTAGTTTAGTTATTTACTTTAGCCATATGAGCTACTAATTCTAATACTTTATTAGAATATCCCCATTCATTATCATACCAGCTAACAACTTTAACAAAAGTAGGGCTTAATTGAATACCTGCTTTTGCATCAAAAATAGATGTACGTGGATCTGTAATGAAATCTGATGAAACTACTTCTTCATCTGTATATCCTAAAATTCCTTTTAATTCTCCTTCTGAAGCTTCTTTCATAGCTTTACAAATTTCTTCATAAGTAGTTTCTTTAGCTAAATTAACTGTAAGATCTACTACAGATACATCTAAGGTAGGTACACGAAATGCCATACCTGTTAATTTACCGTTTAATGTTGGAATAACTTTACCAACTGCTTTTGCAGCTCCTGTAGATGAAGGAATAATATTTCCTGCAGCAGCACGACCTCCTCTCCAATCTTTTGCTGATGGTCCATCAACTGTTTTTTGGGTAGCAGTTGTTGCATGTACTGTAGTCATAAGTCCTTCTAAAATACCAAATTTTTCATTTAATACTTTAACTACTGGAGATATACAGTTTGTAGTACATGAAGCATTAGAAACAAATTGTGTTCCTTTTACATAAGAATCTGTATTTACTCCATATACAAACATAGGAGTGTCATCTTTAGATGGTGCAGACATCACTACATATTTTGCTCCTGCTTGAACGTGTGCTTGAGCTTTATCTTTAGTTAAAAATAAACCTGTTGATTCTACAATATATTCTGCTCCTACTTCATTCCATTTTAAATCTGCAGGATTTTTTTCTGCTGTAACACGAATTGCATTTCCATTAACTACTAATTTCCCATCTTTAACTTCTACTGTGCCATTAAATTTACCATGTACTGTATCATATTTAAGCATATATGCCATATATTCTACATCTATAAGGTCATTAATTCCTACTACTTCTATATCGTTTCTTCCTTGTGCTGCACGAAATACTAAACGCCCGATTCGACCGAAACCATTAATACCAATTTTAATTTTTGACATAATATTTATTTTTTATTATTATATTTTTATGTTGAAAGAATATCTGCTACTTTAATTAAGTCTTTATCTATTTCGTTATGTTTTTTTATGGCTTCTTCTATAGGAGTAAATACTAATTTACTAGATTGCATACCAGCCATTACATTTGATTTACCTGCTATTAATCCTTCTACTGCTGCTACTCCTAATCGGGATGCTAATACCCTATCAGCAACTGTAGGTGATCCTCCTCTTTGAATATGACCTAAAACTGTCACTTTCACATCAAATTCAGGATATTTCATTTTAGTAAATTTAGCTAAATCATACACTCCTCCTAGTTTTTCACCTTCTGCTACAATTACTATACTAGAACTTTTTCCTTTTTCCTGGGCTTTTTCGAAAGCTATAAATAAATCTTCTATGCTATCTTTTTCTTCAGGAATAAGAATATCTAATGCTCCTGTGGCTATTCCGCTATTTAAAGCTATAAAGCCAGCATCTCTTCCCATAACTTCTACAAAAAACACACGATTATGAGAGGTAGCAGTATCTCTAATTTTATCTATGGCATCTACGGCTGTATTAAGAGCTGTATCATAACCTACGGTATAATCTGTACCAAAAATATCATTATCAATAGTCCCCGGAACTCCTATAAATGGAACTCCATGTTCTTTTTGAAATATTGTTCCTCCAGTAAATGATCCATCACCTCCAATTATTACCAAGGCATCGATATTATGTTTCTTTACAGTTTTTGCTGCCTTTTCTCTTCCTTCTTTTGTTCTAAATTCCTGGGAACGAGCTGATTTAAGTTCTGTACCACCTCTATTTATTAAATTTCGCACTGATCGAGGACCTAATTCTACCACATAATCATTAATAAGTCCTTCATAGCCCATTCTTATTCCACAGCAGACTATTCCGTAATAATTACATGCTCTTACGACTGACCTAATAGCTGCATTCATCCCCGGAGAGTCTCCTCCTGAAGTAAGTACTCCTATTTTCTTAATTTTACTAATGTTTTGAGGCATATTTATATCAATTTTACTTTTGCAAATATACTAATCATTTATTAAATATTAGATAAGAAATATATCATATGTGTATTTGTTTTTTTTTATAATTTATTTGTTAAATTTGTTGTCTATACTTACTTCAAATTTCCAACCATATCTTCTGGTTTTACCCACTCATCAAATTGTTCCGGTGTAAGTAGCCCAAGATTTACTGCTTCTTCTTTTAAAGTGGTTCCATTTTTATGTGCTGTTTTTGCAATTTTAGCTGCATTTTCATAACCTATATGGGTATTTAAAGCTGTAACTAACATTAGTGAATTATTAACTAACTCTTTTATTCTTTTTAGGTTGGGTTCTATACCTATAGCGCAGTGTTCTTCAAATGATATACAAGCATCTCCAATTAATTGGGCAGATTGTAAAAAATTATATGCCATTACTGGCTTAAATACATTTAATTCATAATTACCTTGGGTACCTGCAAATGATATAGTGGTATCATTTCCTAATACCTGTGCACAAACCATTGTCATAGCTTCATTTTGTGTAGGGTTTACTTTTCCAGGCATAATTGATGAACCGGGTTCATTTTCCGGAATATGAATTTCTCCTATTCCACTTCTTGGACCTGAGGCTAACAAGCGTATATCTTGTGCTATTTTATATAATGAAACTGCTGCTTGTTTTAGAGCTCCATGTGTTTCTACTATAGCATCATGTGCTGCTAATGCTTCATATTTATTATGGGCCGTAATAAATGGAAGTTTGGTAAATTCTGCTATATAGTTAGCTACTTTCACATCGTATCCTTTGGGGGTGTTTAATCCTGTACCTACAGCAGTTCCTCCTAAAGCTAGTTCGGATAGATGTGGAAGTGTATTTTTTATGGCTTTTATCGCATGATTTAATTGTGCTACATAACCTGAAAATTCTTGTCCCAAAGTTAAAGGAGTGGCATCCATTAAATGGGTTCTACCAATCTTTACAATATCTTTAAATTTTTCTGATTTTTTTTCTAGTGTATTCTTTAATTTTTCAATTGCAGGAATGGTGTGATCTACTATTTTTTTATAGGCAGCAATATGCATTGCTGTTGGAAATGTATCATTGGATGATTGAGATTTATTTACGTCATCGTTAGGATGAATAGGGCTTTTTTCACCTAATTTTCCACCATCTAAAACTAATGCTCTATTGGAAATGACTTCATTTACATTCATATTAGACTGAGTCCCTGAACCTGTCTGCCAAATAACTAAAGGAAACTGATCTGATAGTTTTTTTTCCAAAATTTCATTACAAACTTTTGATATTAGATCTTTCTTTTCTATGGGTAACACTCCTAGGTCATAATTCGCATGTGCAGCAGCTTTTTTTAAATATGCAAAAGCTTCTATAATTTCTGCTGGCATAGAAGCCTCTGGTCCTATTTTAAAATTATTTCTTGATCTTTCTGTTTGAGCTCCCCAATATTTATCTGCAGGAACCTTAACTTCTCCCATAGTGTCTTTTTCTATACGATAATTCATTTTTTTATTGTTTTTATTATATAAAGTTACAAAAATAAAAAGGATTATTAGTATTTATTTAAAATAATTCCAAATAATATTTTCTTTAAAAAAAAGGCTTCTAAAAAAATTAGAAGCCTTTTCTTTTAATTAACTTAATATATCGTTATTTTTTTTTGTTTTGTTGTTTAGCTTTTTGTTCTTGTATTTGCTTTTGTTGTTGCTGTGCTTGTTCCATCATTTCTTGCATTTTTTGTTGCCATCTGCTTCTTTTTTTAGCTGGTTTAGCTTTATTTTGCTGCATTTTAGCATGAATTTTTTCTTCATTAATCAAAAAGTTTTTAATTAATAAGATTAGTATAATATTAATTGCATTTGAGACTAAATAATACCAAGATAAACCTGAAGCATATGAGTTTAACCAAAAAATAAACATTACAGGCATTAGATACATCATAAATCTCATATCGGGCATCCCTTCTTGTGTCGGTTGTTGCATGGTTGATGTAGACATTCTTGTGTATATTAATAGAACGATACAATACAAAATTGTGAATAAACTAATGTGATTACCATATATACTTGATAAAAGTGGAATATGTGTAGTCCATTCATAAATAGAATCATAGGCTGTAAGATCGTCTGCCCATAGAAAAGATTGTCCTCTTAATGCTATATTATTAGGGAAAAATCTAAATAAGGAATAGAAAATAGGAATTTGAATTAAAGCGGGTAAACAACCGGCTAAAGGATTAACTCCTGCTTTTCTATACAGATCCATAGTTGCCTGTTGCTTTTTCATAGGATCCGAGTTTTTATGTTTTTCATTTAGTTCTTCTATCTCGGGTTTTAAAATTCTCATTTTAGCCCCTTGTATATATTGTTTATACATAATTGGAGAAGTAACTAATTTTACTACTATAGTCATTAGAAAAATAATCCATCCTGCAGCTATTCCAAATTTTGCTAAAAACTCATATACCCATAAGTAAAAAATACACAACCATTTCATCCATCCGTATGGAATATTATAAGAAAACTGTTTGCTATCGCCAGATTCGGTTTTGTAGGATTTTAATAAGTCATAATCTAAAGGTAAAAAATTCCATGTATAATTTTGTTTAATATCTCCTTTTTGTAAAGGAACAATAGTAGAAAAAACAAAATTTTTAAGGTAATCGGGATCTTCTTTTTCTGATTGTTGTGTTCCTTTAGATTTATAAAAGCCATTTTGAGATTCTAAAATAGTTGCAAAAAATTGCTGCTTAACACTTATCCAATCAATTTTGTCTTTTTCTTCTTCAAAACCATTGGTATCATAGTCTGTTTGAGAATAATTATTTAAACTATATCTGTATTCTGTATAAATAGTTTCCTGGGATTTACCTTTTTCTAATGCTAAGGCATTTTGTTGCCATTCTAATAAAGCATTTTGTACTGAGGTAATTTTAGATAAACCTTGAGTAAATACTGAAAAGTCTAAGGAATATTTTCCTTTTAATTTATATTTAAATTGTATAAGAGCGTCTTTTAAATTAGCAGAGAAAATAACTTCATTTCCCTGTACTGAAGGGGTGAATACTAGGTCTCTTGTATTTATAATCTTTCCATTTTTATCTTTAAAGGATATATTAAAGTCGGAATTATTTTTGTTTACTAAATATAAGGGTTTTTTATGCGAATTATTATCTTTATCATAAGCAGTCCACTTTTTTAATCGTACTTCTCTCAATTGAGCACCTAATGTACTAACTTTTATATCTAAGTTATCATTAGTAAAAGGAATTAATTCGACTTTTGCTTGAGAATCGGGATCAGGCTTTATTGGCTCAGGAGTATTAACAGCTACTGTTGATTTTTCATTTTCTACTACCTTTTTTTCTGTATTCTGTGCTTCTGTTATAGCTTCTTTTTGCTGATTATTAGAATATATCAGAAATCCAATTAAAATTATTCCTATCAGAATAAAACCTATGAGTTGATTTTTATCTAATTTATTTTTTTGCATTCTTTACTTTATTTATTTGATAGTTTTGTGAAGCTTTGATTAAAGCTGAAAATAAAGGGTGTGGAGAAGCCACGGTACTTTTATATTCCGGATGATATTGAACCCCTATAAAAAACGGATGTTCATTAATTATAATAGCCTCTACCAAACCTGTATCCGGATTGAAGCCTATTGCTTCTAAACCGTTTTTTTCAAATTCTGCTAAATATTCACTGTTAAATTCATATCTATGTCTATGTCTTTCTTTTATTTCTTGATTATTATATATTTTTTCTAAAGCAGAATCTTTTTTAAGTTTACATGACCATGCTCCTAATCTCATAGTTCCTCCTTTATTGGTAATATTTTTTTGCTCTTCCATAAGACAAATTACTGGATGTGTGGTCTGCGAATTAAATTCTATACTATCTGCATCCTTATAACCTAATACATTTCTAGCAAACTCTATTACTGAAACTTGCATGCCTAAGCATATACCTAATAATGGAATTTTATTTATTCTAGCATATTGACATGAAATGATTTTCCCTTCAATTGCTCTATCTCCAAATCCTGGAGCTATAATAATTCCATTAACCCCATGTAAATAATCTGAAATATTTTCCGGCGTTAAATCACCACTATAAATCCAACGGATATTCACTTTTATATCCGAATAGGCACCCGCATGTATTAAAGCTTCAACAATAGATTTATAGGAATCTTGTAAGGAAACGTACTTCCCTATCAGAGCTATTTCAACTTTACTTTTAGGGTTTTTATATTTCTGTAAAAAACTGTTCCATTGTTTTAGATCGGGCTTTGTTTCAGAAGACAAACCCAATTCTTTAAGCACTAAAGAATCAAAATTTTGTTTATGTAGATACAAAGGTACTTCATAGATAGTGGGTAAATCTTTACTTTCTATTACATTATCTATATTTAAATTACAAAATAGTGCTAATTTAGAGCGTACTTCTTTCGGTATATGGTGTTCTGTTCTGCAAACTAAAAAATTAGCCTGAAGTCCATTTTCCATTAACTGCCGTACAGAGTGCTGAGAAGGTTTTGTTTTTAATTCTCCACTTGCTGCTAAATATGGGACTAAAGTAAGATGAATGACTAATGAATTTTGATACCCTAATTCCCAACGCAATTGACGCACTGTTTCAATATAAGGCAAAGACTCTATATCTCCTACAGTACCTCCTATTTCTGTAATTATTATATCGAATTCATTCTTCTTTCCAAGAATTTTAATTCTCCTTTTGATTTCGTTGGTAATATGAGGAATAATTTGCACGGTTTTCCCTAAAAAATCACCTTTTCTTTCTTTATCAATAACTGTTTGATAAATTTTTCCCGTAGTAACGTTATTATTTTTGCTGGTAGGACTGTTTAAAAATCTTTCATAATGTCCTAAATCTAAATCTGTTTCTGCTCCATCTTCTGTAACATAGCATTCTCCATGCTCATAAGGATTTAGAGTACCAGGATCTACATTAATATAAGGGTCTAATTTTTGAATGGTTACCCTATAACCACGGGCTTTTAACAACATCCCTAAAGATGCGGCTACAATTCCCTTTCCTAGGGAAGATGTTACCCCACCCGTAACAAATATATACTTTGGAGAAGATTGGTCAGACATAGTTTAAATAAAAAAATTTTAGAATATTACGTTTACTTTTATAGTTTAAGAATAGTTTAGTCAGTACCAATAAAAAAAGGCAAGCTACCTGCATCACACCGCTACAACCGTTTACCTTTGCTGCGTTCCCACCCTGGAGGATTCACAGGAGCTGGTTGTGCAGGACTTGCCGGTGCAAAAATATAACTTTTTACAAAACCTACAAAATTATGATACTTTTTTTATGCAGAATTTTCACAAAATTCCATGAAATTATTATTTTATTTAGGTTATCCTTAGATATATTTATAATATGACAAATTTCATGTTTGTTTTTTTTATTTTACTTTTATCATGTAAAAAGGAAATTTCAAAATGCTTTAAAGGTTTTATGCTCAGCACAAAGCTGTTTAAAAACTCTATTTCGCTTTTTAAATAAAACTTCAAAACTAAAGAAAATTTATCTATACACTTTTTTCAACCCTCAGTTTGCATTTTCTTCATAATACTTTTCTAATCTCTTTATTATTGAAAAATTTTACAGTTCTCTTGTAATGTACCCAGAAAGTTAAAGGACACTTCTATTTTATTACAGTAAGCAGGATTTGCCAGCGGAGCTATTTTTTCTTTAAATTCCAGTCGAATTGAAAGTTTTAAAGTAGATAAAGCCGAAAATTTAACTAAATTTGGAAAGAATAATTCTTATAAAGCGGTACTAATTCCTTCCAGAGGATTAAGCGGAGGGATTTCCTCTTCTATTGCCGGAGGTTATTTTTGGATGGGAAATAGACAAGAGATAATTACCTGTGGGTTGTATCATTTGGCTCATGATGCTTCGAAGCCTGATAATGGATATAAAATAGATAAAGAAGAAAATATTAAAAAAATAAATAATGAAGGGGAGGATGAAGTAGACGTGTTATATGATGAAAACAATAATCTTATTGATATGATTTTTAATGTACAACAAAAATTCATATCTGGAAATAGTGAAATTACAACGTTTTTTCTAATGTTTATGAGATAGTAAAATCAATCTATTTAATGGAATTACCATTTATCTCTCTATATAAAATTGGCATGGCATCATCTTGGTTTTCTTTTTATGGAAAAAATGCAGCTTTATTTGGACTAGGGAGAGTAGGTATAGGAGGAATACTTACATATTAATAATTATAAAATGGAAACGGAAAAAAAAGTTTTAGATTTTTTTAAAATTCATAATGAGTTTAACATAAAAGTTGTCAATAAAGATTCTATTATAAACCCTCCAAGTTTACTTAATGATGATGCTGAAATTTTATTAAAGGAATTTATAGATCAGTTTGATATACAAAAAGGATATTTAGAAATAGATAAATATTTTTATAATCTTTCAGATTTTGGATGGAGGTATTGGTTAAGTCTTTTAAAATTAAGAAAATATAAGCCTTTACAGAAACCACCTATAACTATTGCTCATATGATTGAGGTAGCAAAAAGAAATGAATGGTTTGACCCTGAAGAATAAAAAAAACTATTATAAAGCGGTACTAATTGCTTCCAGAGAGCTAAGCGAGGGGTTTTCCTCTTCTATTGCCGGTGGTAATTTTTGGATGGGAGTTAGACAGGGGATAATTACCAGTAGATTAAATCATTTAGCACATTCTATTACTTATAATATCGAACTAACTGAGAAATTAAACAAATTAGCTAAAGAATTATTTGGAGATGTTTATAAAGAAAAATATTGAGTTAAAAAACTAATGTTAGGAGGCTCGATTGACAAAAATGGAATAGCATTAAGCAAAGGAACCTTTTACTATAAGAAAAGTACACAAATGATTGTTTGTAATGGTGAGGAATTGGGTGGAATAACCTCATAAAATACTCGAACTACATATATTTCTGACTATGTAGTTAATTTTAATATTCAATTTTTAGAAGTAAATTTAGGACATAAACTAATTCATTCTTATCATTACAAGATTGGTTTAAATAATTTAGACAATTCTGAATTTGCTGCATATCAATATACTATAGATTATTAAAAAAATGTATATGATTCTTCTGTCGAAAGCATTAAACAGCTATTATATTTGCAAAATCAATATCCAAAAGATAAAAATTATGATCTATATGAATACAATAAAATTCATGGTTTCCCAATACGTTGGTAATAAATTATATTTAATAACACTTTTTACTTTAGTAAGTTGTAATACAATACTAAATAAAAACAATATTATTGATTATCAAAAAGATAAAATTAAAGTAGAATATTTAGGTTATGAAAATAATAATAAATTTTTCAAAAATCAAGTTTATTTAAAATTTAATTTAATAAATCTTACTTCAGACACTCTATATATATCAAAAGAACATTTAAATGTAACATGTAAAAATAATAAAAAAACCTTAAAAAACTATCCTTTAGTTCTTAAGGATTTTGTAGGTCAAATCTTGGTAATGCCCCAAAAGGCATCTAAAGAAGAACTAAAAGAAAGAAAAATAATAAGTGCTCTTTTAAAAAAGTTATCAGAAAAAATTTTAGATTATAATTTAAAAATAAATAACAATATACAAAATAAATTGGATGTGGTTAAGAATATTGAAGAAAATACAATTATATTATTTCCTTATCAAAGTTATACTAACTCTATTTTTTTTTATAATAAAAAATTTAATTGTCATACAAAAGTAATTTTAGAATATAATCCTACAAAAATTTTTACTTCTTTTTATAATAACAATAAAATTATTTCGATATATTGGCAAGAAGAATAAAACGAATTTATTATTATTAATTTATAATAAAATGAAAAAAACATTTTTTATAGTCTTATTATCATTTTCTAACTTAATTTTTTCTCAAATTAAATTAGAATTAACTCATGCTATATATAAAGATTCTATTTCTTTAAACATAATTAATGACTCTGAAGAAAAAGTATTTTTATTCATTGATAATCCTGTAATTGATATACCTAATACATATATGCATAAATTAAAAAAAAAGATTTCTTTTTTGAGTTATAAAATATATACAAATGACTCTATCTTAGATTGTGATTATATATTAAAAATGCATAAAAAAATACCAGTTTTTAATAACATAGGAATAATTATTTCTAACAAAAAAATTACATTTAAAAATATATCAATATTAGAATACACAGAAAATTGTTTTTCTAAAAAGGAACATTACGATATTCAATTATATTTTAAACAGGATGCTAAGTTTGTAAAAAAAAGATTAAGTAAAAAAGAAATTAAATATCTTAAACAAAATAACATTAAAATATTTGATGGGATTA
Source organism: Apibacter adventoris (assembly GCF_002964965.1). Classification (NCBI taxonomy): domain Bacteria; kingdom Pseudomonadati; phylum Bacteroidota; class Flavobacteriia; order Flavobacteriales; family Weeksellaceae; genus Apibacter; species Apibacter adventoris. The sequence goes on along the minus strand of NZ_PSZN01000011.1, from coordinate 53,931 downwards.
TATATAGTAATAAAATTCCTTTGATTGTGAAATTTGGAGAAATTGAAAATTAAAATATTGAAAACTATCAAAAAAATTCTAATAAAAAATTCTATAATAAGCAGATAAATTGAACTATACATTACAAAAAACATATTTTATAAATTATATTTTTATTTAAATTTAAAATTATATGGCATTAGTAATACCATGTGCAATTATATAATTCAAAATACTATATTCTTACTATTTTTAGGAATTTATTATATCCTTTTCCTAAGAAATAATTTAGATTATTGGAATTTTAAGAAAAAATTTATCTCTCAAGAAAAAAAAAGACTTCATGGAACTGGATCTATGATACAGCGGGTTGGCAATTTTTCGTGTTTTCTTTAATTTTCACTATAGTTTATTTTTTTGACAAAAAATGAATTTTAAATGATATATTTAAAGTTTTTGGGATAAATATATGCGATTAAACTATTAATTTTTATTTATGTATGGTGTTAAAAATTAATACAAATATTTATATCATTTATTTTATATTTAATAATGATAATTACCACTGTTATTTTTTCTAAATATATATACTATGAGCCATATAAAACAAGTGGAGAGTATAGTATTTTCTCCCCAATAATTTATGCAGTAAAGCTAATAAATATAATAAGTGTAATCTACATCTTTTTTTATTTATGGAAAATTTTGCTAAAAAAAGATTTATTTTATTTAATAAATTTATTAATTGTTTGTGTATTTTTATTTTGTGTAAATTACTTTATATTCAAAATACTTTAGTTGTAAACCTTATTCACAATACAGAACTCCAAATAAATTCACCTCATGGTAAAAATAACTTATGTAACCACAGTAATATTACTAATGTCTCTTATTTGTTGCAACACAAATACAAGATATTTGGAAGATGGAAGAACCCAAGTTCCTATAAACACTGCACAAGTTTTTAAGAATCAACAATTTTTTGACAGGTCACTCCTATGCATAATAGATACAAATGCTATCTATGTAGAACAATACTATTACAGATCAAAAAATAAAAATAGTTTTGATAAACAAGATAATAGAAAAGGTTACAGATCAGACTTTCGGTATAGTATCTATAAATTTTATCCCAATGGAGGGGTAAATTTATTTGCTTTTAAAGATGATTATAATATAAAGCCTGAAGATCTAAACCCCTTATATAGAGGTCAAAGAGGAATCTATTACAAAGAAAATGGGTCTATAAAAATGGAGATATATACTGTGGTAGGTGAGTACATACAATGGGGAATAGGAACAATGGAATTAAAAGTAAAAGGAGATACTTTATTGGTAAAAAGAACAGTAAAGTTAGATCCACATGCTGTCACTGTCTATATAAAAAAGAAACTCCCTCCTGAATATTTAATTTATAAAGCAGACTGGATAGAAAAGAAAAATTATTGATTGAGTAACCATTTTTTTATAGGTAAAATATCTTTTACAAAAAAAAATGAGTTTTGATGGAAACCTTATTCACAATACAGAACTCAAAATAAATTTACATCATGGTAAAACGTTATGTAATTTTTTTACTTTTTTAATTTTATTCTCTTGCATATCTACCAGGCTACTAGATGGTGGAAAAGGAAATAAAGCACCCTATAAAGGCTATAAATTCACAAATAAAAAAAATTTTGACTCTTATATCTATAATGAAATTAATCCTGCCTATTTCTATGAATGTATTGATAAATATTGAGCTAATAAAAATTTCAACAAATAAAGGATGACAGTCATTATGATAAAAGTATAATTCAATTTTACCCCAAAGGAAGTATTAGAATTTTTCAGAAAAAAAATGCTAATCCTAACCCTGAAATAGGCGGGGGAAGAGGAATAATTTACATGAAAAATAAAAATATTAGAATAGATTTTTTTGCGGCAATTTCTGATGGGAGAATGACTTTAAAAACTTATAAAATAAAAATTGAAGGAAATAAATTATATATGCTTGATTATTCATTTACAAATTCTTTATTTATAAATGAATTGCAATGTCATGTATTTGAGAAGAAAGAAAAAGTTCCTGAAGAATATTTAAAATATACTCCAGATTGGTAAAATAATATAATTTCATTATCATAATAATTAAATTAACGAAATTCCTTTCTGGTATGGAACAGGAAAAACTATGGCTATTAGTGCGGTATCTTCAGGTATCAGTTTTGGAATAGGAGAAGCAGTAAAAGGAATTAATAACGGAATAACCCAAGCTCTTTTACAGGCAGGGATGCACGGAACTAGCGGAGGCCTTAGATCTATTGACGGAAGTAATTTTATGTCAGGATTAGCAAGTGGAGCCGTTTCTTCTTTAATTTCCAGTGGAATTGAAAGTTTTAAAGCTGATAAAGGCGGAAAATTAACTACATTTGGAAAAAGTAGTTATTATAAAGCAGTAATGATTGCTTCCGGAAGGCTAAGCGGAGGGATTTCCTCTTCTATTGCCGGTGGTAATTTTTGGAGGGGAGTTAGACAAGGATAATTACTAGTGTGTTGAATCATTTAACACATAGTGAAAATTATGAGAAAGAAGATATTAACATCACTACTGATGTTTGCTTAACTTGTCCTAAAAATGCTACGGATGGACAAATATATAGATCAATTATAGATGGATCTAACTTACAATACAGAGATGGAAGCTGGGTGGAAGTTCCAAGTAATACCTTTTTTGAATACAAAGGTAAATCTTATTTTGCATTATCACCAATCGGGGGTAGTGGTGGGTTAGAACTAATTAATCCAAATAAGATAATTAAAGCCCCTTCACTAATAAAAAAAGGTTATGAACTCATAAAAGGAAAAGTATTATTAGAAAAAATTCAAGATTTTTTTGCCTCAGAGCATACTTCTAATAAAAAACTATCTAACTGGAATAAGCATACAAAACTAAGAGCAGGAAGAAATAATACTAAAAATAGACAAAAACCAAATTGGAAACCCAACCCAAATAAAAAAACAAATAAAAATGATGAAAGATATATTAAAAAAAGCCTTAAAAGAAAAATTTTTAATTGGAGTATATTTAAATGCAGAAGACACTTCTAAATTTACAGTAGGATACGTTGAAAAATTATATGAAGAAGCTGTTTTACTTTCAGTTATTTCACCAGATATGATAACTGATGGTTTTGCGTTGTTAAATATAGATTTAATTTACCTTATTGAATATAATAATACATATCTAATAAATATTGAAAAAATAATTACTAAAGAAAAAGAAATATCAATTCCTAGAATAGACTATAAGAGAAACAATAAGAAAAGATTAATTGTTGATTTTATAAATTTTTGTAAAAAGACTAATAAATGTATAACCGTTAAGCATAATTATGGATTCGAAATATTAGGATATATTTCAAATGTTGATGATTATTATTTATTACTTGACACTTATACTGAAGAAGGTTTAAAAAACGGTTATACGGTTATACGTATAGAAGAAATAAATGAAATATATTTTGGAGGTCAATCTCAAATAAAAATAGAAATACTTTCAAAATAGTAATTTAATTTTTTAATTATATTATAAGTATCCCAAACATTAGATTCGTTTATATCTTTTTTTATTTATGGGAAATTTTACTAAAAAAAGATTTATTTTATTATAATAAATTTATATTAATTATTTGTGTATTTTTATTTTGTGTAAATTACTTTATATTCAAAATACTTTAATCTAACTCATATCCTAAAACACTTACTTAAAAACTAAATTTCCTAGAATATGGGTATGTGAAAGAAAGTGAAATAATAATTTCATAAAATATTTTAACTTTATTAATCGAGTTCCTTTCTGGTACGGAACAGGAAAAATCATAGCCACATTAGTGCGGTATCTTCCGGTATTAGTTTTGGAATAGGAGAAGCGGTAAAAGGAATTAATAACGGAATAACCAAAGCTCTTTTACAGGCAGAAATGCATGGAACAAGTGGAGGTATTATAAGCTCTATTGATGGAGGTAATTTTATGTCAGGCTTTGCCAGTGGAGCTGTTTCTTCTTTAATTTCCAGTGGAATTGAAAGCTTTAAAGCTGATAAAGCCGAAAATTTAACTAAATTTGGAAAAAGTAGTTATTATAAAGCAGTAAGATTGCTTCTGGAAGGCTAAACGGAGGTATTTTCTCCTATATTACCGGAGGTAATTTTTGGATGGGAGTTAGACAAGGGATAATTACCAGTGGGTTGAATCATTTGGCTCATGATGCTTATTCTAAAATTAAAATATCTAATTTTAATAAGAGCTTAAAACAAGAAATGATTGAAGCTGATATTAATCCTGAGGATACTCCAGAATTTTCTAAAAAACCAATTGTGGAACTACTTATAAAAGTGAAAACTTTACAGAATTTGTGGGAAATGTCTAATTATCAATCATTCACATTAAAAGAAAGTCTAAGAAAGGACCTTATAACAGGATTTGAAAAACTAGGAGTTACAACACCTAAAGTTATTGAAGATGATAAACAAGGAAAAATAGTTTATCGGGTAAAAGGAGTGGAATCTTTAGAATTATCGAAATCAACATTTTCTAGTTATTATCAATTAGGAACGACTGTGGGACATGAACTAGTTCATGTTATTCATATTATAAATGGAAATTTTCAAAATTGGATTAATCTCTACGGATTAAATAAAGCTATAAAACAAGCGGAAATATATGCGTACAAATGGAATATCTCTGTTGGTGATGAACGTGCCAGAAAAAAAATTAAATTATATCAGTAAAATCTATGAATAAAATATACATTATAGGTATAATAAGCATTATAGTGTTTCTATCATGTAAGCCTAAAAAAATCAATATTAACCTTAATCAGATCGGAAACAATTCTTTTATTTATACATTCTCTAATAATTCAGAAAATAATATTAAATTAATACTCCCTCAAACAAAGTATATATGTTGGAAAGATGAAAAAAGTTATAATTACCCATTAGGACCAAGAATCTTTCTACATATATATAATTCAAGCAATCAAAAAGTAGTAAAGAATGTTTATATTAATTTCCATGAAAATACTGACGAAAACGAAAAGTATAATTCTAAACTTGAATATAGAAATATTACATTAAAATCTGGAACTATCTATTATGATACTCTTTGCTTTCCTCTTTTAAAAGAATACTGCTACAGTTATTATCAACTAGAAAAAAATAAATCGTATTATCTACAATTAGAATTATATGACACAGCTAAAGACAGTTTAATTGGTTTGTCTAATAAGATAAAATGCTTATTCTAAAATTAAATATAAAATTTTAACAAGAGCTATAAAACAAGCGGAAATATATGCGCACAAATGGAATATCTTTGTTGGTGATGAACGCGCCAGAAAAAAAATTAAATTATATCAATAAACTAAATTTTATGAAAAAACTAATCTTTTTCTTGTTATTATTTATAGTTTGGTCTTGTAAACACCAACCTGTTGAAATTAAAATTGATAATATTACATCTAATAAAATAGAATATACAATTCATAATTATTCTAATGAAAATATAAGTATCTTAATTCCTAACAATAATATGCTTTGTGATACTACAGACTCCACAAACAATAATAACACACTATCTTACGATATTTTAGATTCCAAAAAAAATATATTGCCTAGAAATATAAATGTAAAGTTATATGATTATATAGATCATCTTCAAAAAATAAAAAAAATAATGTCAAAGAAGATCATAATTCTCCCTTCTAATTCAAGTTATAAGGATTCTGTATTTATTCCTATTAATGAAAATGAATGTGATGAATATTGTTTAATGAAAAAAAACAAAAAATACTATGCTTATTTATCTATAATTAATAAAGATAGTGCTATAATATCCAATTTATATAAGTTTTATCATAAATAATTTTCATGATGCAATACAAATTAATTAATAGATTAATAATCATAACAAAGCCTTTATGATTTCCTCCATAGTTTTCGGTGATGGTCTCTCCTCTTCTATTACCGGTGGTAATTTTTGGATGGGAGTTAGACAGAGGGGGGTACCGTGGATTGAATCATTTGGCTCATGATGCTTTAACAAAGCCTGATAATGGATATCAAAAAGATAAAGACGGAAATATTGAAAAAATAAGTAATGAAGGAGGAGATGAAGTAGACATATTATATGATGAAAAACAATAATCTAATTGATATGACTTTTAATATACAACAAGAATTCATATCTAGAAGTATTGAAATTACAACGCTTTTTTCTGATACCTATGGGCATAGAACTTATATGAAAGGAGGAGGTTCTTTATATGATCCTTCTTGGGATATGTTTAGAGCTTATGTTGAGATTAAACTAGGAGTTTTTTTTGCAGAACAGGTACAACTTTTTTTTCAAAGGCAGCAAAAGGTTTATCAGTTGGGTTGGGTGGCTCTAAAACAACATTAAAATCATCTTATTTATTTAAATATAAATGGGGGTTTTAATGTGAATATGGGTATTCAATTACCAACATTATATGGAAGAACGGGTAATCTTGGCGTATTTTTAGGAAGAAATTCATTAATCTTAGGAAGCAGTTTTATTAGTGATGGAGTATTCCATTGGAGTGATAAAATATATAATAGATTATTTTACTAATAAAGATTTAAAAATTATGTCTACAAATAAAGAATTTGAAGTAATCAATTTTTTTAAAAGAAAAATTAACGGTTTTGTTAAAATTGATAAAAATACTATATTAAATAAATTATACACTACTGAAGATGAAATATATTTTGAACTTGTTGATTATTTTGAATATTTCAAAATAAAAATTAATGATTTTAATATACTTGATTATTTTTATCCAGAGCCTACTTTAAATTTAAAAGAAATTTTAGGGAAAATTTCAGGAAAAATAAAATATCTTCCTAAGAAGCCTTTAACCATAAAACATTTAATAAAAGTAGCCGAGAAAGGAGAATGGTTTGAACCGGAAGAATAAATAAAAACCATGATAAAGCGGTGATGATTGCTTCCGGAGGATTAAGCGGAGGTATTTCCTCTACTATTGCCGGTGGCAATTTTGGATGAAAATTAGACAGGGTATTATTACCAGTGGGTTGAACCACTTAGGGAATCAATTCAATAATAAATACCCCTCAAATAAAGATGTTACTCCATGGAAAGTAGGGTTAGAATGGTTAACTGGTGAGAGGATAAGACATAGAGATTTTACAAATGGAGATTATTTTACAAAATTACTAAGAGAACATGATCATATTAAATCTACATTAACAATGATTAAAAGAAAGATTATTACAGGAAATTTAGAAACACTTTCTGGTGATAATCCTTATACCTTAAGTGGAACTGGTGGGGTTGGAAAATATTTAAAAGATTACTCAACTTTATTAACAGGCGGAATAACAGGAAATCTAGCTGTTACATATTTAGGGTCATATCAATTAAAATGGGAAGTAATAGCTATATTTAATAAATCTGCCACAATACAAATGACTGTTCATAATTCTTCCACCGCTCAATCTGGTTTCCGACCACCTGTTATTAGATATAAAAAGTGGTACCAAAACTCTATTGGAAAAAAAATAGACCTATGTCGATAACTACTCAAACATTTAAATGGACTGAAAAACTAAATTGGTAAAAATTTAAAAATGATAAATATTAAAAAAATAATATTAATATCTAATATTCTGTTTATAGTAAATAGTTGCAAGAATGATGTACCTAATAATAAAGAAGTAATAGGTACATGGAAATCTACTAATAATACTATTTTTCATTTTAATAGTGATAACACGTTTTACGCGCAAAAAGTGCCTACAAAAGTATTTTCTGAATCAGAAAACTATTCAAAAAAAATTTTAATGGAAAAGGAATATGGAAAATAAATGATAAAAAACTATGTATAGACCTAGAATTTACTTATATATCTATTAGATCAGGACATCTTATTACTTATTTAAACTTTGAAGGAAGTGGAATTTTAGAAAATAAAACTCCTTGGAAAAAACTATTTATTTGGATTGGTGATCCGGATGATGGAAATAGATATGAATTAGAAAAATTAAAATAGCTAGGATAATAATGCACATCTAAATTTGGGGCAAGTACTTATTATAAAGCAGCATCAATTGCTTCCGGAGGATTAAGCGGAGGTATTTCCTCTTCTATTGCCGGTGGTAATTTTTGGATGGGAGTTAGACAAGGGATAATTACCAGTGGATTAAATCATTTAGCACATGATGCTTTAACAAAGCCTGATATATGGAGATAAATTAGATAAAAAAGAAAATTCATTTATTGTTAATAATAAAGTTTATAAAATAAATATTATATATTTAAATTCAATTTATTTAATAATTAAATTGAATTTATTGGAAAAAAATTTAAACAAAAATAAATTACGTTTTATGAAATCTACTAATTAAGCAAATATGATTATGATCTTACCTAAAATTAAAAAACAAAAAAAATTTAACATTAATATTTTATTTCTTTAGATATAAAATCTACAATCTGATTTGTATTTTGATAATCAAACCAATGAACATGTGCATCGCGTCTATACCAGGTAAGTTGTCTTTTAGCATATCTGCGTGTATTTTTCTTTATTTCTTCCACAGCAAAATCGAGCGAAATTTTCCCGTCCAGATAATCAAATAGTTCTTTATAACCTACAGTTTGCAAAGCATTTTGGCTTCTATAGGGATATAATGATTTCACTTCTTCTAATAATCCTTCCTCCATCATCTTATCTACCCGTAAATTAATTCTACTATAAATAATTTCTCTTGGAGCTGTTAAACCTACTTTTAAATATTCAAAATTTCTGGTTTTCTTTTTATTTTTCCGAAAATAACTATACGGTTTTCCTGAAACTTCATATACGCCCAAGGCTCTAATTATTCTTACTGGATTATGTATATCTACCTGATGATAGTATTCTTCATCTGCCTCTAATAGTCTTTTTTGTAAAAATTCAATTCCTTTTTCTTGTAATTCTTTAATTAAACCAGACTTAATAACAGGTGTAACTTCAGGGAAAGTATCTAACCCTTCTGTAACTGCTTTTTCGTATAAACCTGATCCACCAACCATTACCAATACATCATACTTGCTGAACAAATGATCTATTTTAGCAATAGCTTCTTTTTCAAAATCTCCTACCGAATATTCTTGTTTTATACTGATATTTCCGATAAAATGATGCGGAACAGAAGCAAGTTCTTCCTGTGTAGGCATAGCTGTACCTATTTTTAATTCTTTAAAAAACTGACGGCTATCGCAAGAAAGAATCTCTGTATTAAAATTTCGAGCTATGGAAATAGATAAACTTGTCTTACCTATAGCAGTAGGACCTATTATACACAATAAAGTTTTATGATTTTTACTCAATGGTAATAACTGAATCCTTTTTTTTCTGCCATTCTGTAAACTTATCTACTTCTCGGAATAATTTGTTTAGCGCAAAAAATGCAATTGTTATATCATCTAAAAAACCAATTCCGATAATGAAATCAGGAATAAGATCTATAGGAGATAATAAATATAGCATTAAAAAAGAAAATATAAATATATTTTTTCTGCCCGGTTTATATTTGCCTTGCAAGGACTGCCTCAACATTTTAAATAATTGAGGAATTTTTGTTAAAAAAGATTTATTTTTTGAAACTATATTTACAATTGTCTTTGCTTTCATTGAACGAAATAAATATCTTTTATAGCTATTAATTTCAATTATTGTTCCAAAAATAAAAAAATTTATCTACTTTCCACATTTACAATTTGTACTTCCGCATCCTTTTTTCTTATTAAAAAAAGTATTTTTAAATAATTTAACTACATAGCCTACCGCAAAAACCAATACTATTGCTATAAAAATATATTGAACATAAATATTCATAATTTTTTATTTAGACTTAATCTATACAAATTTACAACATTTTACTTTAATTAGTTAAAATAAAATTTATAAATAATTTAATAGTAATTGGTTAATCGCTTATAATTATAACGCAGTAACTAAAAATTATAAAAATTGAAAGTTACCATATTTATAAATAAAATTCTATTTATTTACTTTGTTATAAATATATTCTTGCTGTCCATAAAATAATCGCATTTTATTTTCTTGGGGAATGAAAGTAAATACAGCCCCTAAAGATTCATAAACAAAAACATTTGGTTCATAACATATGGGTTCATATTCCAATAATCCAGCAATATTAACAACTAATATATTATTTCGTTTACTTACGGTAATAGGATATGGAAATGTTTGACTGGTATAATTACCTAAATACTTATCTAAATCTTCACTTTTCAAATCCAAAGGTTTTTTAAATACCGGTAAATCAAAAGGTTTATTTAAGTATATACTTACTATACCTTTCATCATATCATCTACAAAGTAGTTTGATGCATTTGTTAATATAGAAATTGTAACTCCATATTGCGGATAATAAAATACTGCCGTATAGAAACCATCTATTGCCCCTCTGTGTCCTATTCCTATTTCTCCATCAGCATTAAACTGAGTTAATCCCAAACCATATCCATTTATAATTTCTTTCATAAGATTCAAGCTGTTTTTAGAAACAATCTTACATGAAAATAAATTATTATAAAACACATTCAATTCATAGGCTGTAGTAGCAATAGACCCAGCTCCTATTGAAACCGTCTTATCAGTTTCCTTATCCAGTTTCCATCGATTTCCTGCTCTTAGATAAGAATTAGCTTCATTATTATGGATATTGATAGCATCTCCTTCTCCTGTTCTACTTAATTTGCAAGGAATTGAAATGTATTTCTTAATCAAATCAGAATAGGACTGATTGCTTACATCTTCTGCAATATAAGCCAACAATAAATAATTTGAATTACAATACAAGGTTTGAGTACCAGGGGGAAAATCTGAACCTAATGTCAATCTATTAATCAAATAATCTTTTGTTTGAGGTTTGGTATACCATGTCAAATAATCCGGATCCGAGGTAAAGTCTATAACGCCACTTTTATGTCTTAACAAATATTCTATTGTTATTTGATTTGAATTAGGAATTTGAGGATAAAATTTACTAAGTTTAGTATCTAAAGTTAATTTTTTTTCTTCTATTAACCTCATAATAACAGTTGCTGTAAAGGTTTTACTTACAGAACCAATCCTATATATGGTATTATTATTAGCTTTTAATTTTGCATCTATATCTGCATAGCCATAACTTCTACTATATACTTGCTGATCTCCTTTGAAAATTGATACACTTCCCATCCCTCTATCATTATCTTCTATAGAAGAAATAAAATCATTTAATTTTTTGGTACTTGAAACATTTAACTGATAATTTCCTGAGTGATCATCATCGTCATTACAAGAAAGATTTGTACATAAAATAAAGATCGATAATATAAAAATCAATGGCTTAATTTTTATCATAATATGTATATTTTGATTTTTTAAAAAGTTTTTATAACATAAATAATATTAAATTTATAAACAAAGAACATAATTTTAAATACTTTTTTTATTATAAAAGCAAATATATAAAATGTTTTTAATTAAAATATATAAAAAAAATAAAATTAATAATTTTATATAAATAAAATTAAAATTTTCATCTATTATTATTTTTAAACTGAACATACATTCACCAAAGCTAAAAAATCTTATTTTTGTAAAATATAACTTTTAGCATATAATATGTTTACCGAAGACGAAGATATAGACCATCTTTCTAATGCAGAATATACTCCCATCCGAAAGGATGCTTTTGAAATGTCTATTGAAAAAAAACAGGAACTCATACAAGATCATTTCACAGAAATAATGAAAATTTTAGGTTTGGATATGAATGACGACAGTTTAAAAGATACCCCTAAAAGAGTTGCTAAAATGTATGTGAAAGAAATTTTTGGAGGACTTTTACCTGAAAATAAACCTTCAATCTCAACATTTGAAAACACATATAAATATCGTCAAATGTTAATTGAAAAGGACATTACCGTATATTCTACTTGTGAACATCATTTTTTACCTATTATTGGAAGAGCTCATGTTGCCTATATATCAAACGGTACTGTAATTGGTCTTTCTAAAATAAACCGGATTGTAAACTATTATGCTCGTCGCCCACAAGTACAAGAAAGACTTACTAGACAAATTGTTAAAGCAATGAGTGAAGCTCTCAACACTAAAGATGTAGCTTGTGTTATTGATGCCAAGCACCTTTGTATAAATTCCCGAGGAATACAGGATACTAACAGCAGCACAGTGACAGCTGAACTTAGTGGCATGTTTAGAAATAATCCTACCACACGAAAAGAATTTCTTCATTATATAGGGATAGATTCCCACTTTAAAATTTAGTTTAAATGCGCACTTATCATAACAATAAAATTAAACTTTTTAATTCCTTACATGGTAAAAAAGAACTCTTTATTCCTTTACATGAAGGATTTGTAGGAATGTATGTTTGTGGACCTACAGTTTATAATAAAGTGCATTTAGGCAATGTAAGAACATTTTTATCTTTTGATGTAATTAATCGATATTTTAGACATCTTAAATATAAAATTCGATATGTAAGAAATATTACAGATGCCGGACATCTGCTAGATAATGAAGAAGATAAAATTTCAAAACAATCTGTTTTAGAAAAACTAGAACCTATGGAAGTTGTACAGAAATATACGGTAGATTTCCATAATGTTCTTTCTCTTTTTAATTTACTACCTCCGAATATAGAACCTACAGCTACCGGACATATTGTAGAACAAATAGAACTTATAAAAAAATTACTGAAAAACGGATTGGCGTACACGGTTAATGGTTCTGTATATTTTGATGTAAATAAATATAATATGGAAGGAGGTAATTATGGGGAATTAAGTGGACGTAAAATTGAAGACATGATTGCCAATACACGTGATTTAGACGGTCAGGGAGAAAAAAAGAATCCTCAAGATTTTGCGCTTTGGAAACGAGCTTCGGCAGAACATATCATGCGTTGGCCTTCCCCTTGGGGAGATGGTTTCCCTGGGTGGCACTTAGAGTGTACAGCTATGAGTACAAAATATTTAGGTGAAAAGTTTGATATTCATGGTGGAGGCATGGATCTAAAATTTCCTCATCATGAATGTGAAATAGCACAGGCCAAAGGTACTTTGGGTGTAGAACCTGTAAAATATTGGATGCATACCAATATGTTAACACTCAATGGACAAAAAATGAGTAAATCTACAGGAAATACTATTTTACCGGAAGAATTAATCCAAGGAAATAATAACTTTTTTGAAAAACCATTTCATCCAATTATTGTTCGTTTTTTCTTTTTACAAGCACATTACAGAAGTGTTTTGGATTTATCGAATGAAGCTATGATAGCTGCTGAAAAAGGATTTATACGTCTTTCTTCTGCTATAGAAAAATTATCTTCGATAAAATCTTCAAAAATTTCTACTTTTAATATTCAGGACTGGATAGACCTTTGTTATGGTGCAATAAATGATGATTTTAATACTCCAATTTTAATTTCATATTTATTTGAGGCGGTAAAATTGATAAATAATTTAGAACTAGGTAACGAAACATTAAATCAGGAAGATTTATCTAAATTACAAGAAGCTATTCATGCTTTTTTCTATGATATTTTAGGGTTAGAATTATTATCAGACACTCTAAATGATCATAGCAAATTAGACCATGCCATGAAAGTACTAATAGATCTAAGAAACAAAGCTCGTTTAGAAAAAGATTGGGCTTTATCTGATGAAATTAGAGATCGATTAGCTGAATCGGGAATTATTTTGAAAGATGGAAAAGGAGAAACCACTTACGAAATAGAATAATCTTTTCGCAAAAAAAATTTATATTACTCAAATCCTAATAATTATGAACATATTGAAAAAAATTCTTTTTCTTATTTGCCTTATAAATTTTTCTTTTTTAATCAATTGTACGCAAAAAGAAAAAAAAGGAGATCTGATCGTATTGCCTCCTGAGGATATTATAAATATTTCAAATGCTCAAAAAACTAAAGCTCTAATTACAGGAGAAAGAAAAAATGTTGATATTGGAAATGTAAAAAAAAATGTATGGACTATTATATATACTGACAGCCAGGGTAATATTCACTCAACAATTATAAAAAAACTAGAGAAAACTAAAAATAAACCCGGTGATAGCATAAATATTTACTACGATAACTCTAATGAAATATCTCTTCCCATATATGAAGAACAATTTAAAAAGCTTAATCCTTAATTTTATTTTTGAATTTATATATTAATAACATAAATTTCTAATTTATAATTAAAAATTATAGCTTTATAAATATTGTTTTTTTACATTATTTTTAATTGTTTATTATAAATATGATATAATATAAATTACCTCTCTTACCAACAATCTAACTCCTAGTATAATAAGATATTTTTTATTTTAGATTTGAAAAAACACTAATAAATGTTTATAATTTACTTATATAGATGAATTAAATGGTAAAATTTATAAAATCTGGTATTACTCTATCTACCCTTAAATGTAAAGATTCTTCTGAATTGGTTGTAGATAAAGCTATAACCTTCATACCAGCTCTTTTACCGGCTTCTATACCGGCAAAGGAATCTTCAAAAACAACACTTTCCTCTGGTTTAATACATAATTTTTCAGCAGCTAATAAGTAACATTCCGGATCCGGTTTACCATTTTTTATATCATCCCCTGTAATTACTACATCAAAGACATTTTCTAATTTCATTTTATGTAAAGCAATATCAGCTTTAAATTTTAAAGAACTGGTTACTAGTGCTATTTTTATTCCTTGTTTTTTTAGTTGATGAATATATTCACTAACTCCAGGTATGGGAATATATTTTAATTCATTTATTTCAAAATTAGCCACTCTATCAGACAACTTTTTTTTCTCACTTTCTGATAAATCAGAGAAATACATACTAATAATTTCAGGCCAACGAACACCTTTTATTTTTGATAAAAAATCTGAAGGTAAATTATATTCCACTATAAAAGATTTTAAAAATAAATCATATTGTGGCTCTGTATTTACAACTACCCCATCCATATCAAAAAGGTAAGCTTTTAATGTGCTCATATATTTTTTTATTTAATTTTAAGTAAAACGTCTTCTATGGTAAGTCCTTCAAAATCGGGAATGGCTATGGTTGCCACTTTAGTCAGTTCTTCTTTTGAATAATTAGTCATAATTCCAACAATCTTTTCAACTCCTGCTAACCTTGCAGATTCTATTCCATTAAAAGCATCTTCAAATACAATACATTCAGATGGTAATACTCCTAATTTTTCAGCACCCATTTTAAAACATTCTGGATCAGGCTTTCCTTTAGTTACATCATCTGCAGTAATCAAAATATCAAAATAATCTGTAAGGCCTATGTCTTTCATCGCTTTTTGAGCTCTTATTCTTAAAGATCCTGTAACTAAGGCTGTTTTATATTTAGATTTTTTTAAGGATTTCACAAATTCTAATACTCCATTAATTGGTGTGTAAACCATTTCTTCCAATTCATAAGTTCTTATGTCATTGGCTACATTTTTTTGTTTTTCTATAGGAAGGAATGAAAAAAATTCAGATACAATGTCTTTTAATCTTTTACCTTTTACTCTATGTTTAAAATCATCCATTTTTAATCCATACTTATCTTTCAACCGATCCCAAAAGGCTTCATACTGTGATTCCGTATTGGTAACCACACCATCCATGTCCAATAAAAAAGCTTTTATATTTTCCATACTCTTTTTTTTAATTTAGTAAAATTAAGAAAGAAGAATTAAAATAATTCTTCTTTCTATATATGTCCACAAATAACCACAAATATGGACCCTTTACAATTTTATGAATTTTAACCTAAATATTCTTTAACTTGTTTATATACATTTTCAGGGGTAAAACCTAACTTTTGATCTAGGATTGAAGCAGGTGCAGAATAACCAAAAGATTCTAATCCCCATATCTTACCTGAATCTCCTACTAATCCTAGTAAATTTACAGGCAAACCTGCAGTTAAACCAAATTTCTTTTTATCTTTAGGTAATATAGATTCTTGATATTCTTTAGATTGACTTCTGAATAATCCTTCTGAAGGAACAGATACAATTCTTGATTTTATTCCGTCTTTTCGTAATAATTCAGCTCCTTCTACTAATGTTGATACCTCAGATCCTGAAGCTAATAAAATAACTTCAAAGTTTTTATCTTCTTGTACAATGTAAGCTCCTTTTTCTGATTGTAATGCCTCTTCATATCTTTTTCCCTGAGATGGAATATCTTTTATATTCTGGCGAGAAAAAATAAGTCCTGTAGGTGTATGTGTATTTTCCATAGCTAATTTCCAAGCTACAGTTGCTTCTTGTACATCTGCAGGTCGTAAAACTAACATAGAATTATGACCTTTATGATTTTGTAATTTTTCCATTAAACGTATCTGTGCTTCTTGCTCAACAGGTTCATGGGTAGGTCCATCTTCTCCTACTCTGAAAGCATCATGTGTCCAAATAAATTTAACAGGTTGCTCCATTAAAGCTGCTACTCTGATTACTGGTTTCATATAATCTGAGAATACAAAAAATGTTGCACAAGCTGGAATAACTCCTCCATGTAAACTCATTCCTAAACATAAACAAGCCATGGTAAATTCAGCAACTCCTGCCTGAAGAAATGCACCAGAAAAATCTCCTCTGGTTAAAGCATGTGTATGTTTTAAAAACCCATCAGTTTTATCAGAATTAGACAAGTCGGCAGAAGAAACAATCATGTTTTCCACCTGTTGGGCTAAGGTTGCTAATACTGTTGCAGAAGCTGCACGAGTAGCTGCATTAGGTTTTTGTTCAATTTTGCTCCAATCCACTTTAGGTGCTACTCCACTAAACCAAACTTCTAACTTTTTAGCTAATTCAGGATTTTCCTGAGCCCATTTATTTTTTTGAGATTTTTTTTCTTCTACTAATTTTAATAACTCTGCTTCTCTTTTGGCATATAGTTCTTTTACTTCAGGAAAAATAACAAATGGGTCTTGTGGATTACCACCTAAGTTTTCAATAGTTTTTTCTAAACTTGCTCCGGCATCTCCTAAAGGTTGTCCGTGAGTAGATACTTGATTTTCAAAAGATTTACCTTCTTTTGTTACCGCTCCTTTGCCCATTATAGTTTTACCTATAATTAAAGTAGGTTTTGCTTTTTCGGCTTTTGCTTCTTTTAATGATTTACGTATTGCTTCCGGATTATTGCCTTCTATGGTAATTACTTTCCACCCCCATGCTTCGTATTTAGCAGCTACATTTTCTTCATTTACTTCTGCTACTTTAGTAGATAGTTGTATGCCGTTTGAATCATAAAACATAACAAGATTATCCAATCCTAAATGTCCTGCAATACGTCCGGCTCCTTGGGAAACTTCTTCTTGAATTCCTCCGTCAGAAATAAAAGCATAAATAGTCTGATTCATTACATCTCCTAAACGTGCTTTTAAAAATTTTGCAGCAATAGCGGCTCCTACTGCATAAGCATGACCTTGTCCCAAAGGTCCTGAAGTGTTCTCTACCCCTCTATCTACATCCAATTCCGGATGTCCAGGAGTAACACTTCCCCATTGGCGGAATTGTTTTAAATCATCCATAGAATATTTACCTACTAAAGCCAGAGTAGAATACAACATCGGAGACATGTGCCCCGGATCCATAAAAAATCTGTCTCTTCCCTCCCATCTTGGATTTTTAGGATCATATTCTAAAAACTCGGAATATAAAATATTTATAAAATCAGCTCCTCCCATAGCTCCGCCCGGATGCCCTGATTTTGCTTTTTCTACCATAGAAGCAGCTAAAATTCTAATGTTATCTGCTGCTTTATTTAAAATTTTAATATCGTTCATGTTTATTTTTTTGTTTTATCTTAATTTTTTTTATAGTTTTTTTCTTTAATTGCTTCCTCTCTAATGGCTTTAAGTCTATGCATTACATCATTTTGCCCTGTTCCAAAATAATCATGTAAAATTAAATATTCCTGATATAATTTGTCATATTTTATTGATCTATTTTCATGAGGTTTATATACATTAGGCACTTTATTTCCCATTGCATTTGAAGCCTCTTGCAAATTTTTATAACACCCTGCGGCTACTGCTCCGTATATTGCAGAACCTAAAGCTCCTACTAGGGAGGCATCTGAAATTGAAAGTGGAATTCGGGTAACATCACTGAGCATTTGCATTAAGAATTTGTTTTTTAATAAACCTCCTGCTGCAACAATTTCTTTAATTTCTACTCCGTTATTTTTAATTGTTTCAATGATCTTTCTAGCTCCAAATGCACAAGATTCTAATAATGCTCTGTAAATATCTTCAGCCCGGGTTATTAATGACTGTCCTAAAATAAGTCCGGAAAGATGTGCGTCTGATAAAATGGATCGATTACCATTATGCCAGTCTAATGCGATAAGTCCATGTTCTCCTATTTCCTGAGATGAGGCCTTTCTGGTTAGGTAATCATGAATATTTATTCCTTCTTTTTTAGCTTCTACTTCATATTCTTCGGGTACGCAATTTGATATAAACCAAGCAAATAAATCACCAAATGCTGACTGTCCTGCTTCAAAACACCATAACCCTTCATTAATTCCTTCATACACAATTCCCAACATACCCGGAACCTCTTTAAAATCTTCGGCATTCACTAAATAAACAGCTGAAGTTCCGATAATGGCTGTCATAATACCCGGTTCTACTGCTTTAATAGCTGCAGCGGTTACATGCGCATCTATATTACCTACAGCTACGGATATTCCGGGATTTAATCCTAACCATTCTGCCATTTTATCTGTTAACTCTCCGGCTTTTGAACCTAAAGGTTGTACAGGTCCACTCATTTTATCAATAAACATATTCCCAAATCCGGGCGCTACTGCTTCTAAATATTCAGAGCTTGGATATTGCCCATCCTGAAAATGTCTTTTAAATCCTGAGTCTCCACTGGCATATACTAATTTCCCTGTTAAAAGCCAAACAATCCAATCTGTTGCATCTACAAAATAGGCAGCTTTATCATATATTTCCCGATCTTCTTCAAAGGTTTCCAATACTTTAGGTAATGCCAATTCTGAAGATAGTAATCCTCCATAACGAGGTAACCACGATTCATTTCTTTTTTTTGCCACTTCTAGCAAACGTTTTGCTTGGCTATTCCCTCCATGGTGTTTCCACAATTTTGCATATGCATGTGGACGATTTTTGAATTGAGGATAATCACTTAATGAAGTACCTTTCTCATCTGTAGCTAAAACTGTTGAAGAGGTAAAATCAATCCCTATTCCTATAATATGACGTATTAATACTCCAGAATTTTCAATAGCCCCATGAACCGATTTGTGAAATGCTTCTAAGTAATCTGCAGGTACCTGTAGGGCAAAGTCCGGAGGCAAAGGTTCACCTTCACTAGCTGTAAGGTGAGTATCCATAACTCCATGCTTATACTCTACGGCTGCTGTTCCTTTTTCAAAGCCATCACTTACTCTAACAATTGTACTTCTTACTGAAAGAGTACCAAAGTCTACTCCTAATATATAACTATCTTTCTCCATTATTTTGTGTAGTTTTGTTTTGTGTTTATTTTCTTTCTTTTTTAGTTTTTAAAGAGATTTTTCTATTTTTCTCCGTCAAAAAACTTTTCCCAAGGCATATTAAGTGGTTTGTCATTAACTATAATATCATAAAGATGTCTTAATAAAGGGAAATCCGTTTCTTTTATTATTCCTCGTTTGGTTAAAGGTGCCATAGCTCCTCCAATTACTCTTATTGCTGCCACACCCTCCATAGTAACTCCTTTCATATGGACATCTCTTACTTCTGAAAATGGAATTCCTGCTCCTACATATCGACCTGCTTTCACATTTCTTCCTCCCATAGAGGTTACAAACATATCTCCTGAACCTACTAAGAGATGCTTAGGACTTAATACTTGGTTATCTGATAGTAATTGCATAAACTGTGTAAGTTCTACCTGCCCCTGAGCAAATACGGCCGAACCGTAATTGAATCTCACATAACGATCATTTTGCTCTCCATTTTTATCTCTGATACCTTCATTAAATCCTGCAGCAAAAGCATATATATTTTTTGTTGCAGCAGCTACTTCCATACCAACAATGTCAGTAGATGTCCAAACATGATAATAATCTGTACGGAACATATTAGCTAGTCTATTTAATGATGCTTGATCTTCTCCACAAAAAACTACACAAGTATCGTGATGTACTGCTACTTCTCCGGCTATAGAAGGACCTACAACTGCTGACCATGTAACAGAACGAACTAAATCTTCAGGAAAATACTTTTTAATCACTTCAGGAAGAATAACCAGATTTCCTTCTGAATCTGCTTGCATACCTTTTGTTATGGAAAATACCATCATTCCAGGTTTAACTACCTTTGCCAACTGCTCTCCTACCCAATCTACACCAAATGAATTCACTCCAGACATGGCTACATCTACTCCGTCAAAGGCTTCTTCTATTTGTTCTAATTGGTAAGCTTTTACACTTGAAGGTATTTTTAATCCTAAATTAGGATGAATTCCCGTTTTTTGTATTGAATCTATAATATCCCTATCTAAATGCGTACCTACTAAATGCACTTCATGTCCATTTTCAGCTAACGGAAATGTTAAGGCTGTCGCCATAATTCCTGATCCTATTATTGCTATTTTTGATTTTTCAGTATTTGCCATTTTATTCAATATTGTATTATTTTTTTTAATTCTAATATATTATTTAATCTTTATTATATAATTAAAACTCTATATACAAAAAATTTATTCACTTTCTGTTTGGTAATTATTATTTTACAAAAATAAAGAATTAAAAAATATTTTCAGGCTATATTATATAAAAATATATCATATATGAAAGAAATCATATATGCAAATATATAAATATAAAATACTAATTTACAGACATATAAATAAATTTATCCATATTTAATTAATATTTATTAATTATTTTTTCGAAATATATAATAAAATAAAAGAAATATAATTTACGATTTCAAAATATATAAAAATTATTTAATATTGTTTTTTTTATATATTTAATTTTATATATAATTTATAATTAACTACTATACTTTAATAAGTTAATTGGTTATTGTATATTATTGATTATTTATAAGTTATTATAACTTTTAAAATCATTTTCTTCTCAAAAAATTTAGTATTACATAAAAAAATGTATTTAAAGACTTTAATATTTAAGCTAAAAGTAAAAAGTAGATTTATCTAAAACATAATGATCAGCTATATAACTTTTTAACTTATTTGCATGATTTATAATATAGTGTTGAAAATCAGAACTTTTAGATTGATTTTTAAGAAAAATGTTTTTCTTGATACTGACTTATTTTGTACTTAGTAATATTCTTTTTTTTAAATTTCTACAATAGCAATTGAAGTTGTTTATAATTTTACGGATTCATCCATTTTTTTATAATAAACAACTTCAACACTATTTAAAATACTCTAAAGATACTAAATCATTAATTTTTAGTTCTTTTAATTATTTATTCTGCAAGTTTTTTTATATCCTCTAACTGTAGATATTTTTTGAATTCTGAATTGTAATGTTCGTGATGTTCTTGATTAGGATAGTAAATAGTTGAAATTTCCATGCCCATTTTTCTTTGTGCTTCTTCCAAATTTTCATATACACCAGCTACAACTGAAGCACACATAGCTACCCCTAAGGCACATGCTTCTCTAGTGGCGATTACTTTTATTGGCATTCCGATTACATCTGCCATTACTTGCATGACATAAGGTGATTTTTGTGAGATTCCTCCTACTGCAATAATTTCATTTAACTCTATTCCATTATCTATAAATCTATCAATTATATTTCTTGCACCATAGGCTGTAGCCTCAACTAGTGATTTATACACCAAAGGAGCTATACTTGATAGGGCTAGTCCGGTAATTGTTCCTTTTAAATCATAATCAACATTGGGAGATCTTCTTCCATTAATCCAATCTGTCGCTATAATTTGACTATCTTTAGGAGGTATAACTTTTGCTTGTCTTGCTAAATTAGGTATCATTTCTGCATAAACTTCATCTCTCAGTTTTTGTCGGGTCTCTGCATCTCCAATATTTGATTTTAACATAATATTGTCTAATGGCCACATTAACATTCTTTTAAACCATGCATATAAATCTCCAAATGCAGATTGCCCTGCTTCAAAGCCAGTCATTCCTGGAAGAATAATATCATCTGCTTGTTGAGGTATACCGGGTATTAATTTATTTCCTAATTTTTTAGGCCCTACAGTAATAGCACAGGTAGAAGTTCCTACAATTTCCACCATTGCTTTATCTTTAACACCTGCTCCAATTGCTCCTGCATGACAGTCTAAATTTCCTACTGCTATAATTACGTTTTTAGGCAGGCCTAATTTATTTGCCCATTGTTCTGTAATAGTACCAGCTGCCTGATCGCAAGTGAAAGCTTGTTTATTGAAAGTATTAACTAATCCATCTAGAGCAGGATCCATAGCTTTAAAAAATTCATTTGGCGGGTATCCTCCCCATTCTTTATTCCACATTACACGAGAACCTGCTATTCCCATTCCTCTTTTTAAATCCTCTGGCTTTGTAATACCACAAAGTATACCTGGTAACCAATCGCTTGATTCTACAAATGAATGAGCTGCTTGTCTTATCTCAGGAATTCTAAAGATATGCAAAGCTTTTGTCCAAAAATGTTCTGTTGAATAATCTCCACATCCTGCAGATTTTGTATAATCAATATGCCATTTTTTAGAAAAATCGTTTATATAATCATTGTCTTTCTGTCCTGTGTGATCTTTCCAAAGGACAAACATCGCATCCGGATTTTCTGAAAATTCAGGAAGTAGAGATAATGGAGTACCTTCCCTATTTACCGCTACAGGAGTAGATCCAGTCATATCTACACTGATAGCTTTAACTTTTTCAGCTGCTCCAGGCACTTTTTTTAACACATCAATTATTATATATTCTAATACTTCTAAATAATCTAATGGATGTTGTCTAAATTGAGATTTTACCGGATCGCAATATAATCCTTGTTTCCATCTGGGATATTCTTTTAGTGAAAGCGCTAATTCTTTACCAGATTCTGCATCCATTAAGATAGCTCTCCCAGAATCTGTTCCATAATCTAAACCGATTACTAAATTATTTGATAATTCCATTTTTTTGTTTTTTTTTAGTTTTATACTTTATAAATAGAGAAAAGAATAATTTAAATTATCTTTTTTCTTCTTTATACTATTTTTAACTATTTAGTTAGATCTTTAATTTTCTCTAACTGTTGGTATTTTTTATATTCAATATTATAATGTGAATGATTTTCTTCATTAGGATAATAAATGGTAGATATTCCCATTCCCATTTTTTCCTGAGCTTCTTCTAGTTTAGAGTATACTCCTGCTGTTACAGCTGCACACATTGCTACTCCTAAAGCACAAGCTTCTCTTGTAGCTATTACTTTAATAGGCATACCTAAAACATCTGAAAGCACTTGCATTACATAGGGTGATTTTTGCGAAATTCCTCCTACTGCTATAATTTCTTCTATTTCAATTCCATTATTAATAAATTGTTCAACTATAGCTCTTGAACCGTATGCGGTTGCTTCTACTATAGACTTATATAATAAAGGAGCAGAACTTGAAAGTGTTAAACCTGTAATCGTTCCTTTTAAGTCATAATCTACATTAGGGGTTCTTCTACCATTGATCCAGTCAGTAGCAACTATATGGCTATCTGTTGCAGGTATAACCTTTGCTTGTCTAGCTAACTCAGGAATCATTTTATCATATACTTCTTGTATAACTTTTTCTTTAGTAGCTCCATCTATATATTCGGTTTTGGCAAATATTTCTCGAAGCGGCCACATTAGAACTTTTTTAAACCATGCATAATAATCACCATATACGGATTGTCCTGCTTCATACCCTACCATTCCTGGAATTACTGAATCATCTGCTTGTCCTGAAATGCCTGAAATCAATGTATTTTCATTGCTCTTAGGTCCTACAATTATGTCACAAGTAGAGGTTCCTATAATTTGTACTATGGCTTTATTTTTTACCCCAGCACCAATACCTCCTGCATGAGCATCTATATTTCCTGCTGCTACTTTAACTTGGGTAGTAAGTCCTAATCTTTTTGCCCATTCTTCTGTTAAATTTCCTATAGGTTCTACGCAGGTATAGACTTTTTTAGAGAAAGTATCTACTATCCCGTCTAGAGCCGGATCTAATGACTTAAAGAAATCGTTAGGAGGGTAGCCTCCCCATTCTTTATTCCATAATACTTTAAACCCTGCTGTACAAATATTTCTTTTTAATTCTTCTGGTTTGTTAATTCCTACTATTACATTGGATAACCAATCGCAGGCATCAACAAAAGAGTATCCTACTTCCTTTACTTCAGGGTCAACTCTGAAAATATGTAAAGCTTTTGCCCAAAAATGCTCTGCTGAGTAATTACCCCCACCTCCACAATATCTTGTATAATCTGTATGCCATTTTTTAGAAAATTCATTAATCTGATCACAGTCTCTAACTCCTGTATGATCTTTCCATAGAATAAACATTCCATTAGGATTTTCTGCAAAATCGGATCTTAAAGCTAATGGCGTTCCTTCTTTATCTACTACTATTGGTGTTGAACAAGTAACATCTATAGCTAGTGCTTTTATTTTATTTTTCGAATCAGGTACTGTACGTACTACATCGTTTACAATATATTCTAGCACTTCTATATAATCTAACGGATGTTGTCTAAACTGAAAATTTACAGGATCACAGTATAAACCTTTTTTCCATCTTGGATATTCTTTTACTGATAGTGCTAATTCTTTTCCCGTTTCGGCATCCATCAGCATAGCTCTCGCCGAGTCTGTACCATAATCAATTCCTATAACCAAATTATTTGAAATTTTTTCCATTTTTTTTGCTTTATTTAGTTTTATTGTATGTGTTTATACTTATTTATTTGTCTATTTTATTTTTGTCCATAATAGGCATTAGCCCCATGTTTTCTTTCGTAATGCTTATTGATTAATGCATCTTTTAATTTAGGTGCTTTGGGATTTATTTGTCGTGTTAGATAGGCCATTTTAGCTACGTTTTCCAATACAGCACTATTATAAACTGCTTTTATGGCTGATTCCCCCCATGTAAATGGAGCATGGTTTCCTACTAAAACCATTTCCATTTCTTTATGATTTAATTTTTTTTCTTTTAAGATATTTAGTATTTGAAAACCTGTTTGATATTCATAATCTCCCTTTATCATCTCATCACTCATTGGTGGCGCACATGGTATGTCAGATGTAGTATGATCTGCATGTGTAGTCCCGAAAATAGGTATATCAAGTTGTGATTGCGCCCACGCTGTAGCATAGGTGCTGTGTGTATGAACTATAGAATTTACATCATTCCAATGTTGATAAAGAACTGCATGAGTTGGGGTATCAGAAGAAGGTCTTAAATTTCCTTCAATAACTTCTCCTTCAAAATCCACTATTACCATACTTTCAATAGTTAATTTATCATACGGAACTCCACTGGGTTTTATTGCAAATACACCTTCTTTATGATCTGCCACGCTAACATTTCCCCAAGTAAATAATACTAAGTTTAGTTTGGGAAGTAATAAATTTCCTTCGTATGCTTCTTCTTTTATATAGCTATATTTTCCCATTTTTTTCTATTTTAAGTGTGAATATTCTATTAAATTACCTAGTGTTTCAATACTAGGCAAAATGATGTCTAATTCAGGATCTGCTTTTTTTGCATCATCTAAGGTTGCTTCTCCTGTAAGGACCAAAACACCAAAAGCTCCTGCATTGTGAGCCATCATCATATCTGTATAAATACGATCTCCTACCATGGCTACTTCTTCTGGTTTTAATTTTTTTGAAGTTAAAATTCCATCTAGCATTTCTTTTTGCGGCTTTCCTAAAACAATATCTGGCTTACGTCCTGTAGCTGTCTCAATACATGAATAAATTGAAGCACAATCTACTAAAACAACGGGCTGGTCGGTAGGACATACTCTATCCGGGTTTGTTGCTACATATAAAATATTCTGTTTTGCCCACCAGGAAGCTCTACATAATCTCTCGTAAGTCAATGTCATATCAAAAGCTACAACTAATGCATCAGGTATATCTTCTGCAGAATCTTCTGTTGAAATATATCCGGCTTTTTCAAATTGTTTAATCATACTTGGAGTACCTAGTATAAATAATCTTTTTGCTTCCGGATAGTTATTTTTCAAATAATCAATCGTAGCCACTGCTGAAGAATACATTTCTTCTTCTGTAGCTGAAATCCCCAAATTTTCTAGTTTTTTCAGATAATCTTCAATACTTTTTGAAGGATTATTAGTGAGAAAAGAATAGCTTATGCCTAATTCTTTCAGTTTGTTTAGAAAACTAATTGTAAATGGAAATAAAGTAGTTCCATTATATATGGTTCCATCCATATCTAATGCTACATGCTTTATCTTTTTTATTTTATTTAAAAGTTCTGGGGAAATTTGACTATTATCTGTAATATGATTTTTCATATTTTTTGATTTTCAATAAAAAAACCACACCTATATAAGCTAAAAAATAATTATAATATAAGTGTGGTATAATTAAATATTAACCTTTTAAAACTCCATTTTCTCCAAATAATTCTTCAATCCATTGATCAAAATATCCTGCTCTATAGGCAAAATCTAAAATCGTATATCTGCTTCGGATTTTATGTGCTCGGTAAAAACTATCTTTTAATCTTTTTCTAGTTATTCCGATTTGTTCTGGTTCTACAGGAGCTCCTACTGCTGATAAACGTTTTTTAGTTTCTTCAAAAGGAATTACTTGTTTTCTAAGCTTATCTTTTAATACAGACCAGTTAGATTTAATTTTATTTAATTGTTCTCTCAATTCTTCTTTGGTTACATACTTATCTGAAGTTTGAGTAGTTGCAAACGGATGTATATCTGTTCCACCGAACATTTCATCAATTTCTTTTAATTGTACTTCTAATGAAGGCCATTTTTCAACTGCAGCCTCAACGTCTAATTGTTCTATTGGAGTTTTAAGCATTACTTCATACATAGCAGTTATTGCTAAAGTTCCAATCCCTACTTTAAACCCATGTGAAGGGGCTTGTTCATCTTGGTTAGGATACAATCCAAATTTTTTAGCCATCTCTCCTTTAAAAGTATGATGTTCCATATCCCAAAGGTGGCTAAATTGATGTTCTGATCCTGATGCCGGACGGCTTACTCCTGCTCCCCATGATTCCATAGATTGCATCGCAAAACCGCCTAACATTAACCCTTCAGTTAATAATTCTATAGCTTTATGATCTCCATTTTTAGCTCCTACAGGATCTTGTAAAGATTCTGCTAATCCATCCTGTACAATATTCCATGCACTTGTGATTGGTTCTATACCTTTTTTAGGTTTGTTTGGATCTGCTAATTCAGCTGCAAGAAGCCAATCTGCACCTGAAACTACTTTTGCATATAAGTCTGCATACCCAGAGGCAGTCATTAATGATGGAGCTTTTGATATAATATCAATATCTGCAACTAATGCTTGTGGAGCTTCACATGCATGAGTTATTTTTGCACCTTTATTAGTGATAGATGCTCCAGCAGAAGAATATCCGTCCATAGATGCTGCAGTAGCTACGCACATGTAAGGGCGTTTTAATTCTGAACTAGCTCTTTTAGTTAAATCATTGATAACACCAGATCCTACTGCTATGGGAGTAACATCTTTATCTCTTAAATAATCTCTTATTTGTTCAACAAAAATATAATCCGCATATAAATTAGGATCATCTAAAATATAGGGTTCTACACCTTCTAAATTTGCATTTTTTAAGGCTTCATGTACTTCTTTCCCTGCAACTCTGTAGGTATTAGGATCTGCTATAATAATAGCTTTTTTACCTGGAAACTGATCTTTAAATATATTAGGTACTTTATTTAAAATACCTGAACCTATTTCCAAAAACTTTGTTTCTGTCGCTTGTTTGAGGGCAGAAGCTATACTTTCTTTTGACATATTAATTTTTTAAATGTTTATTCTATATTTTAGTTCATTAAATAAAATAAATTATAATTTTTTAGCATCTTCTATAAATTGTGCTAAACCATTATCTGTTAATGGGTGTTTAAGTAGATTTAATATTGGTGCTAATGGTGATGTTATCACATCTGCCCCAATTTTAGCACAATTTATAATATGCATAGGCGATCTTATAGAAGCGGCTAATATTTCTGTCTTATAACCATAATTATCATAAATAGTTCTAATTTCTTCAATAAGATTTAACCCATCAGTAGAAATATCATCTAACCTACCGATAAATGGTGAAACATATGTAGCACCCGCTTTAGCTGCCAAAATAGCCTGACCTGAAGAAAATACAAGAGTACAATTTGTTTTTATTCCTTTGCTTGAAAAATATTTAATTGCTCTTACTCCATCATAAATCATAGGAACTTTAACTGTAATTTGTTTATCTATTTTAGCTAGTTCCTCTCCTTCTCTGATTATACCTT
Organism: Apibacter adventoris; assembly: GCF_002964965.1. Classification (NCBI taxonomy): domain Bacteria; kingdom Pseudomonadati; phylum Bacteroidota; class Flavobacteriia; order Flavobacteriales; family Weeksellaceae; genus Apibacter; species Apibacter adventoris. The sequence goes on along the minus strand of NZ_PSZN01000011.1, from coordinate 25,303 downwards.
CGTAATCTGTTGAAAGTACCTCTGCACTCACATCTCCATCTACTATATTGCATATAGCTTTATAATGTGCATGAATATTTTCTTTACCGGTAATACCAACCTTTGCCATTATAGAGGGGTTAGTAGTAACCCCATCTAATACTCCTAATTCTTGAGCTTTCTTAATCTGCTCTAAATCTGCAGTGTCTATAAAAAATTTCATCCTTAGATATTTTAATTTGTTTTTTGTTTTGAATATATATTTATATTCTAAATTTTATTATTTAATTCTTATTTTATAAAATAATCTTGAACACTTAAATATATGGCTGCAGCTATTAACCCTCCAATCATAGGTGCAATAGAAGCATATATTATTCCGTACCCCCACTCACTATTACCTTTTCCTTTTATTGGCAATATCTGATGTACTAATCTAGGCATTAAATCTCTAGCAGGATTTAAAGACCAACCTGTTACCCCTCCATAAGCCATACCTATAGCAAAAATCATAAATCCGGAAGGCAAAGCGCCTAAAGATCCAAATCCTACCATGTGGCTTACATTTTTTACTTGAGCATTTACCACAACTTCTCCACCATGGTTAGCCCCCATTGCTAATCCTATAAAAACAAGGAAACAAGTTGCTATTGTTTCTGCAGAAAAATTGAAAACTCCGTTATTCTTTCTAATTGAAGCACTTGTAGCGAATACTCCTAATAGTTTTCCTGGGTCGTCAGAAGTGGCATCAAAATGTCCTTTATATACAAATGACACTACTATAGCTCCTAAAAAACAACCTATAAATTGTGCTACGATGTAGGGTAATAAAAATTTAGCATCTAAAACTCCTGCTGCCCATTGACCCACTGTTACAGCCGGATTAAAATGCCCCCCTGTATCGAAAGGAGAAGATACAATTACTGCCATTGCTACAGCAAAACCCCAAGATAGTGGTCCGCTTATCGCTGCTTTGTTTCCTTCGCCATAGGATTTGTTGAGATTAAGATTCATATTTATTCCACACCCTAAGGCTATTAAAGTGAATGAGCCTAATAACTCTCCTACAAACTTTGTTGTTACATCCATAATTTTAATTTTTTGGTTTTAGTTTAAAATGTTATTTAATTTTCAATAAAGCAAATATATTTACCAAATCGAAACTATACAATGGGTAAACTGTATTTTTTTTATGATAAATGACATGTTTGATAAGATAACATAAGAGAACAACATCAAAAACATAGATTAAATTATTGAAAAACAAATAGTTATATATATATTTGCAAGTTTCTATAACGAAACTTTACATCTACTATAATTTATCTTTATAATGTTTCAATTTTTAGGATAAAATTAATTATTTATTTTTGCATTTCATTATCACTTTAAATAAAAAGTAATTTTTAAATGAAAAATAATAACATAAATAATATCCGTCAACAAAAAATTTTAGATGAATTAAATGTAAATCATTATGTTTCAGTTGCCGATTTATGTAAAAAATTAACTGTTTCAGCAGTAACCATTCGTAAAGATTTAAATCATTTAGAAAAAATAGGAAAATTATATAGAACTCATGGTGGTGCAACGCGTGAATCTTTTATTATTGGTGAAAGAAATGTGAATAAAAAAGAAACAATTAATGTAGAACAAAAAACAAAAATTGCAAATACTGCACTAAATTTTATTAAAAATAATGATTTTATTATAATATCTTCCGGTACTACCACTCAAAATATAGCTCAAATCATCGGAAATCATTATGAGAAACTCACTATTTTAACTTCTTCACTTAAATCTGCCACTCTATTATATGGCAATCCTAATTTGGATGTAATCCAACTAGGAGGTGATGTTCGAACAAAATCTGGTTCAGTTATGGGACCATATGCAGAACTTATGATTACTAATTATTCTTGTAATAAACTTTTTTTAGGGGCTGATGGAATTGATTTTGAGTTTGGCTTATCTACTTCCAGTACCTTGGAAGCAAAAATGAATCAATTAATGATCCGCAATTCAGAAAAGGTAATTGTTGTTGCGGATTCATCAAAAATAGGAAAACGCGGTTTTGGCAAGATTACTGATTTAGACAAAATCCATGTTTTAATTACCGATGATGGAATTTCTTCTATATACTATAAAAAACTGGAAGATTTGGGAATTGAAGTTGTGATTGCTAAATAATTTCATTTAAGGTTTTCATGAAAAAAATTATCTTTTTCGATAATTGAATTATTAGAATTTTCAATTAAATAATTCCCTATTTTCTCACGTCGTAATTGGGTTAAATATCCTCCTACCCCTAACTTATTACCAAAATCATGAGCGATTGACCGTATATATGTCCCTTTACTGCAATGTATTGAAAAATGAATGAAAGGTAGCTCTATACGATGTATTTTAAAATCATATATTGAGATTTTTCTATAGGGTATATCAATTTGTTCTCCTTTTCTGGCAATTTCATATAACCTCTTTCCTTCTTTTTTTAATGCAGAAAAAACAGGCGGTTTTTGCCAAATATCTTCCCCTATAAAATATTGTATATTTTCATTTATTTGTTTTTCAGTTAAATGATTAATGCTTTTATGATTAAATTCTTCTGTTTCGGTATCAAAAGATGGAGTTTGTACACCTAATTTTATTGTACCTGTATACATTTTTGATGCATCTTGTATTTCTTGTATCTTTTTGGTTGCTTTGCCTACACAAACAATTAACAGCCCTGTAGCTTTAGGGTCTAAAGTTCCCGCATGTCCTACTTTAATTTTTTTTAGTTTAAAATGCTTTTTTATTCTCCATTTTATTTTATTAACGATATCAAATGAAGTCCAATCTAAAGGTTTATCTATTAAAAAAATTTTACCATCTTCAATTTCTTTCAAGGAATACATAATATTTATTATATTTAAAATAAATCAACAATATTGTTTTTTAAGTAGTGTAAAGTTTTCACATGCAAAACTAGGGAAAATATCGTATTTTTGCAGAAAGCAAATCAACCTTGTTGCTTTCATTTTTAATGAAAGAGGAAAGTCCGGACACCATAGGATATCACAGCGGGTAACGCCCGTCCACTGTAAAGTGAGGACAAGTGCAACAGAAAGCAAGTACAGTTAGGCTGTAGTGAAATCAGGTAAACTCTGTGAGGTGCAATGCTATGTATACCGACTTATAAGGGTTATCCGTCCGATGTCGGGGGGTAAGCAGTTTGAAGTAAGAAGTAATTCTTATTCTAGATAAATAACAGGGCTTTTTCAGAACTGAAAAATGACAGAATCCGGCTTATTGATTTGCTTTTTTCATTTACTATATATAGATTAAGGAATTATGGGTATGCAAACTACTATTATTCATAAAATAATTTAACCGGAATTGTATGCAACTTAATTCCAGATTATTAAATTTTTTTTAATTAACACTAAGTTATATAAATACAAATTACCATCAAGTTATAATGAAACTGTTTATAGCTATTATTTATTTCCATTATAACTTCAAATAGTAATGTTTTGAACAAAATGTTAAAATATTTTTTTATAAATTAAAAAAAGTCTTTTTTTCTTTTCATTTTTGTAACTTTTATAAAACAAATACAATGAACTGGATTATTTTGGTTATCGCAGGCCTTTTTGAGGTTGGTTTTACAACTTGTTTAGGTAAAGTTAAAGAAGTTAACGGTATTGAAAAATATTATTGGTTTTTCGGATTTTTACTTTGTCTTACTATGAGTATGTTACTTCTAATTAAGGCCTCACAAAATTTGCCTTTGGGCACTTCTTATGCTGTATGGACCGGAATTGGAGCGGTTGGTACAGTACTTATAGGAATTTTCGTTTTTAAAGATCCTGCTAATTTTTGGAGAATATTTTTTATAACTACTTTAATTGGTTCCATTATTGGTTTGAAAGCGGTATCTCAAAATTAATTATTTTATTTTTTTTATATTAAGTTTTTACAAAAATCCAACTTCAGTACTGATTTTTTCTTGATATTTGCATCTTAAATTTTCAACATCAAATGAAAATAAAATACTACGATTTAATACAACAAACTTTTGATTTTCCACAACCTGAATTTAAAGTGGAAGAAGGTAAACTTTTTTTTCATGACATTCCTTTAATGGATTTAATTGAAAAATTTGGTACACCTTTCAAATTTAATTACCTGCCCAAGATATCTCAAAACATACAGCAAACGAAACGTTGGTTTAAAAAAGCTTTTAAGGAAAATAATTATAAAAATAATTACAGGTATTGTTATTGTACCAAATCAAGTCATTTTTCATTTGTATTAGAAGAAGTTCTTAAAAATAAAATTAGCTTAGAAACTTCTTTTTCTAATGATATGGAAATTATTAGAAAAATATATAAAAAGGGATTGGTGAAGCAGGATATTGAAGTAATATGTAACGGTTTTAAAACAGATGAATACTTACGGACTATTTCAGAAATGATAAATGGTGGTTTTTCGAATATTATTCCTGTTTTAGATAATTTCAGAGAACTAGATTTACTTTCTGATAGTATTGATACTACCTTTAATGTAGGAATACGTATAGCATCTGAAGAAGAACCTAAATTTGAATTTTATACTTCTCGTTTAGGAATAGGCTATAGAGATATTGTTCCATTTTATGCTCAAAAAATTCAGAATCATCCTCATGCAAGGTTAAAGATGCTTCATTTTTTCATCAATACTGGAATTAAAGATACGTCTTATTATTGGAATGAATTATACAAATGTCTAAGGGTTTATGCTCGTCTTAAAAAATTAGCTCCGGAAGTAGATTCTTTAAATATTGGAGGAGGATTTCCAATTAAAACTTCCTTAAATTTTGAATATGATTATTATTATATGATTAATGAGATTACCTATCAAATTAAAAAATTCTGTGAGGAAGAAGGAGTAGAAGAACCCACTATATATACTGAATTTGGTTCATATACTGTCGGAGAAAGCGGTGGTATAATATATAAAATACTCAATCAAAAAAGACAAAATGATCGAGAAAAATGGAATATGATAAATAGTTCGTTTATGACTACTCTACCTGATTCTTGGGCTATTTCCAGAAGATTTCTAATGCTCCCAATCAATCGTTGGGAAGATTCTTATGAAAGAGTTTTTTTGGGAGGACTAACATGTGATAGTGATGACTATTACAATTCTGAACAGCATGTAAATGCTATATATTTACCTATCTATAGTGAAGATAAGCCTTTATATATTGGTTTTTTTAATACTGGAGCCTACCAAGATTCCATTAGCGGTTTCGGTGGTATACACCATTGTTTGGTACCTCAACCCAAACATATTCTTATTGATAAGAATAAAGAAGGTGAATTTAGTTATAAAATTTTCAGAGAGGAACAGACTTATAAAGAAATTTTAGATATTTTAGGTTATTAAACATTTGTTTTTTTATCTTTATGATTAATTGTTATATTATTTATGCTACTAAAAATATTTCATGAGTATACCACAACCTAAAAAATATAGTCCTATAATTGCTATAGATGGTTATTCATCTACAGGAAAGAGTTCTTATGCTAAAATGTTAGCCAAAAAATTTGGTTGGAAACATATAGATACCGGAGCTATGTATCGGGCTGTAACATTGTATGGAATTCAATTTTTTTGGGAAGACCAAAATATAAATATTTCAAAGCTTGAGTTACATCTTAATGATATTCACATTAACTTTATATTTAATCCTAATTTTTATAGTAACGATACTTATTTAAATGGAGCAAATGTTGAGAATGAAATTAGAAATATGAAAGTTTCTGAATGGGTATCTTCTATAGCAGAAAGATCTGCAATTAGAAAATTTTTGGTTGAACAACAAAGGAAAATTGGAGAAAATGGAGGAATTGTTATGGATGGTAGAGATATTGGAACAGTAGTTTTCCCTAATGCAGACCTAAAATTTTTTATCACTGCCAGTGTTGAAGAGAGAGCTAAAAGAAGATTTTTAGAACTTCATAAAAAAGATAAATCTTTAACCATAGAAAAAGTTACTAAGAATTTACAAAAAAGGGATTATATAGATGAAAATAGAAAAGATTCTCCTTTAATTATGGCATCAGATGCATTTTTAATCGATAATACATATTTAACACAAGAAGAAACCTACAAAAAAATGGAACAAATTGTTATTAAAAGATTTTCTTTATAACTTATTTTTATTGATATTTAATTTAATATAAAGTAAAATTCCAATCAATTATAATAATTTAAAAAATCCTATTTATCAAATTTTGATTATTCGTAAAAAATATCTTTTACAAATAATTATATTATAGTTAATATCTTTATACTATTCTTTTTCTTCGTGTTGTCTATAAGCTTCTAATATTTTTTTAATTAATTTATGACGAACTACATCAATCTCTGTTAATTTAATGAAACCAATTCCTTTTATACCATGCAGTAATCGAATTGCTTCTTTTAAGCCTGACTTTTGATGGTGAGGTAAATCTATCTGTCCCGGATCTCCTGTTATTATAAATTTTGCATCTTGCCCCATGCGTGTTAAAAACATTTTCATTTGTAAATGAGTTGTGTTTTGAGCTTCGTCTAAAATAACAAAGGCACCATCTAGAGTACGTCCTCTCATAAAAGCCAAAGGAGCAATTTCTATAATTCCTTTTTCCAAATACGAAGATAATTTTTCATGACTAAGCATATCTCTTAAAGCATCATATAAAGGTTGTAGATAAGGATCTAATTTTTCTTTTAAATCTCCAGGTAAAAAACCTAGACTCTCCCCTGCCTCCACAGCAGGCCGCGTTAAGATTATTCTTTTAACTTCTTTATTTTTCAAAGCTTTTACTGCTAATGCTACACTTGTATAAGTCTTTCCTGTACCGGCCGGTCCAATTGCAAATACCATATCATTATAACCTACAGATTCTACTAATTTTTTAAGATTTTCAGTTTTAGCCCGTATTAACTTTCCTCCAATTCCATGAACAATCACATCATCTAAATTAGCCTCTGTTTCATTTACTAATTTATTTTGATTCAGAATTCCTTCTAATGCTATATCATTTAATCGGTTGTATTTATTAATGTATTTGATAATTTCAGCTACTTTGTTTTTAAAAAACAACAAATCTTCATCATTCCCTGAAACTGAAATAATTCTATCTCTACCAGTAATTTTTAATTTTGGAAAAAAATCGGTCAATATTTTAAAATTCTGATTATATTCTCCATAAAAGATTTTTAAATCTACTCCTTCTAAATTAATCTGTAAATGATTCAAATTTTTCTTGATTTTGAAATTTTATAAAACAAAAATAAGCAATAACTTTGTGTTAGAGATAATAAAAATGGGAATAATAACTCTTACTACAGATTTTGGTTTAGATGATTTTCATGTCGCTTCTTTGAAAGGAAGTATCTACACTCAATTGTCAGAAGTAACTGTAGTAGACATATCTCATCAAATAATGCCTTTTGATTTAATACAAACGGCCTATATCTTAAAAAATTCTTATAATGATTTTCCTAAAGGAACCATTCATATTATAGGAGTAGATGCGCTTCCCAATACATTTATTAAACCTATTGCGGCAGAAGTTAATGGACATTTTTTTATTTGTAATGATAATGGCATTTTATCTTTAATTGCTGAAGAAATAAATCCTGATCAAATAATAGAAATCACCATTAATAAATATGATGAAATACATTTTTTAACAAAAGATCTATTTGTCCCTGTAGCCTGTCACTTAGCGAGAGGGGGAAAACTCGATTTAGTGGGACGGAAAATAACTACATTTAAAAAACTTACACAATTAAAACCCATTGAAAAAAATGAGGATAATAGTATTACCGGAATAATAATTTATATTGATAATTATGGAAATGCGGTAACTAATATATCTCAAAAACAATTTCAACAATTTGGTAAAAACAGACCTTTTACTCTTTTTGCAAGAAATACTAAATTTTCTAAAATATTTACAAAATATACAGATCTTTTAGGGAATGAACCTGATGAAAAAAAGTTTCATGGAAAAGCTTTGGCTATCTTCAATTCTTCAGGATACATACAAATTTCCATGTATAAAAGTAATTTAAAAACTGTAGGAGGTGCTAGTTCTTTAATGGGCTTAGATATAGGAACACAAATCCGCTTAGTATTTGAATAATTTTTCTTAATTTACTGAGTTTTTCAAATTAAAATAATTATTTTTAAATTCAATTCATTGATTTTCAGCAAAAAAATAAAAAGAAGTTTATGATATATTTCTATATGAAAAATATACTTAGCTATATTTAATAAACATTCAGCTTAAAACTATTTATACATGGTCATTGAAGGATTTACACATATATTAATATTTCATAAATATAAAAAAATATGGTATGAATTTATGGCATGAATTTTTCTTATCTTATTAATCAAGATCTTTTAATATTTACAACAATTGCTAATTAAGATATTATACGATAATTATTATTTCATATACTTCTAATAAAAAAATATACACAAGGTTAAATAAAGTTTAATTTAAAATACATTATTATGGAAATTAAAATGAAAGATTTTATAGTTCCTTTTTCCAAGGATCTAGATTTAAAAAAATATGAAACTAAAGCACCAAAAGAATTTCATGATAAAGAAAAAAATAAAAAAATGTTATCTGATATTGTAAAAGAAATTGATTATTATCAAAATATTCTTTATGCAGAAGGGAAACAATCTTTATTAATAGTATTTCAAGGTATAGATGCAGCAGGAAAAGACAGTTCTATACGTGCAATTATGACAGGCGTCAACCCTCAAGGGGTAGAAGTTACTTCTTTTAAAACCCCAACCTCACAAGAATATAAATATAATTATTTATGGAGACATCAAAATAAAATTCCTCAGAAAGGAAAAATAGGTATTTTCAATCGTTCTCATTATGAAAATGTGTTAATAAGTAGGGTTCATCCTCAATTTATACTCAATGAAAACATCCCTAGTGTTAATTCTCTAAATGATATTAATGAAAAGTTTTTCAATCAAAGATATGATGAAATAAACAAATTTGAAAAATTCTTAGAAAATAATGGAACTCAAGTTTTAAAATTCTTTTTAAATATAAGTAAAGATGAACAAAAAAAACGATTTATAAAAAGAATTGAAAACAAGGAAAAAAATTGGAAATTTTCATCTTCGGATCTTAAAGAACGAGAATTTTGGAACCAATATCAAAAAGCATTTACTTTGGCTTTGCAAAATACTTCTACAGATTATTCTCCTTGGTTTATTATACCTTGTGATTATAAATCTTATGGTCAACTTATTATGGGATATTTAATTAAAGAAACATTAAAAAAGATGCATCCTAAATTTCCGAATATAGATAACCAAGAAAAAAAAGAACTTGATATTTCATATAAGAATTTACTTAAAGAATAAGTTTTTTTTAGTAATCCTATTAAATTTAGAATAAATTTTTTTAAATTGTTTTTTTATTTCATTTGAAAATATTGAAGTTATCAAACTTTTCAAATAGTTTTTTATTAAAAAAACAAATTGTAATTTTTATTGAATTATTTAGTGTTATTTAGCCCTATATTTTGATATTGCAAAGGTAATTTTTAAATATTAATTTATAGGGCCTTCATATGCTTTGTTATGAATTTTTTTTTTCATAATTTGAAAAATATAACTCTTATATTTTCATTTTATGAAATTATAAATAATGATTTAAATATTTTTTCATGAATAATGAAAAAATATTCTAAATGACACTTTTTATAAAAAATGATATTTTTATACTTTTTTTAATATTTTTTCTTTTTATTAGAATTTCGCATTAAAGTAGCTTATTAATAAAACCTCTTTGTTTTCTAAAAAATTCTATTCTTTGTATTTCTCCGCTTTGTGTTATTAAGGTTGAATATCTTTTTAAAGACTCAATCCATTCATTATGAATTTTACACACATAAGGATTGGTTGAGCTTAATCCATTAATTGAATAAACTCTAATATGACTGATTTCTAAAGATTTTGATTTGTAATAACTATAACATGATTCAAAATTCACATTAGATATATATATAAGTATATTTTTTCCTGATTCGGTTTTTCCTGTCATAGCCATTAGTTCCCAACCTGCAAGTAGCTCTAATAATTCTTCTTTTAATTTTTTCAGATCACTATCTGAAATTAAATTCAATTTATAAAAATAATTAATATCCGTAATTAATGATAAAAAAGAATTTTTATCTAAAATAATATGAGATTCTGTAACTAAAGAACTTTCAATAACATATTTTTTCTGTAAATCTAGTATTTCTGAAGTAAGACTAAAACTGGATAAATTATTCGGTGCATTTATCCCCATAGTTTGATACATCCATCTAAATAATCTGAATTTTGAAATATTCTGAAAGGAATTATAAAAATAATATGGCAAAGTATTAAATGAAATTTTAGCTAGAGAATCAGAATCTTTTTTCATCTTATAAAATACTTTTAAATGATCATTCATCATTTTACAATATACATCCAATATATACTCTGTTGTAGGATATAGATTTAAATTAAATAAAAAAGATTTTGATTTATTATTAGTATCTACAATTGTATCTAAAGATATTCCTAATTCATGTGATATTTTAGCTACTTCATCAAATGTAAATAAAACATCTCCTCGAATACGTCGATATGCTGCTTCCTTACCTATGCAAAGTATATCCATTAATACATTTACCAGTACATCTCCTTCTGAAATATGCGATCTAATGGAAGATATCATAGCTTCATTTAGTTGATTCTTCATATTTTTTTTCACCAATACTATAATGTATATATATATGTATTTTTATAAATTTAATTTTTTAATGATAAAAAGATATTATATATAATAAACCTTTCAAAGATAATAAATCTTGTTAAATAAATACCTCCAATTTTAAGAATCAAATAAAAAACTAAAAGTATGATTATCTGTTTAAATTATAAAAAAATAAAATTCAATAATAAAATTATAATTACATAAGAATTCTTTAGAAATTAAAGATAATATAGAGATTAGAAAAATAAAATTAAAAACCTATTTTTTTTCTAGCCGTTTTACTTTTGCTACTCCTTCCAGATTTTGTAATTTTTGCAATACCTCTTCAAGTTGCACTGTATTTTTTATAAATAAGGTTAATATTCCCTGGAAGATTCCATCATCTGAATTTATAGTAAATTTTTTCACGTCAATGTTGAGTGTATGGGATACTAAATTTGTTATATCATTAAGTATTCCTTTTCTGTCTATACCTTCAATAGATATATCAATTAAGAAATTTCTATTGGCACTATTGACCCATTTTGCAGGAATTACTCTATAATCGTAATTAGCCCTCATATCAATAGCGTTTGGGCAGGTTTCTTTATGTACTTTAATACCTTTATTTATAGTAACAAAACCAAAAATTTTATCTCCGGGTATAGGATTACAACATTGTGCTAATTGATAATCTAATTTTTTTTCATCATCTCCAAAAACTATCATATCTAGAGTTCCTTCCTCCTTAGGTTCTATATTTTCTTTATTGCTAATAAAGGTGGGTCTTTTCCGTAGTCTGGATAATAAATTATTGAAAACTCCTTTACTATCTATATATTTTTTTAATTCTTTAGTATCAATAAGTCCTATAGCTACTTGATAAAAAATATCATGGCTTGTTTTTGCTCCAAAAAACTTTTGTATAGAATTCAGTTCTGCATCAGAAAAATTAACTCTTAGGTGTCTTAATTTCCTTATTAAAAGTTCTTTGCCTTCTTCTGTGTATTTTCTTTTTTCTATATTAAGCGCTGCTTTTATTCTAGATTTTGCTTTTGAAGTAGATACAAATTCCAACCAGTCAGCTTTAGGTTTTTGATTCTGTGAGGTTAAAATTTCAACTTGGTCCCCACTTTTAAGTAAATGACTTAACGGAACCAATTTATTATTCACTTTAGCGCCTAAACAGTGGTCGCCTATATTAGAGTGAATAGAATATGCAAAATCTAGAGCAGTCGCCCCTACAGATAAAACTTTTAAATCTCCATTAGGGGTAAATACAAAAATATCTTTAGTATATAGATTCAGTTTAAAATCATCTAAAAGCTCCATTGCGTTAGTAGATGTCTGATTTTCAATAGTTTCCCTTACCTGTGCTATCCAATTTTCTATTTGATTATCTTCCTCAATTTTATATCCTTCTTTATATTTATAATGTGCTGCAATTCCTTTCTCTGCAATTTCATCCATCCTTACAGAACGGATCTGTACCTCTACCCATTTATTTTCAGGACCAATAACGGTAACATGTAAGCTTTCATATCCGGTAGAACGCGGAGTTGTAATCCAGTCCCTCATCCTACTTGGATTGGGAGTAAATTCATCTGTTACTATGGAATATATTTTCCAAGCTAAAAATTTTTCATTTTTGCTATCTGATTTATAAATAACACGAATGGCAAATAAATCATATACTTCTTCAAAAGAAACATTTTGCTTCTTCATTTTTTTGAAAATAGAAAATACTGATTTATGCCTTCCTTTTATTTTTAAATTTAAACCTTCTTCTTGTAGCCTTTTACTAATAATCTGAGTAAATTCCTCTATATATCTTTGCCTGTCTTTTTCTGTTTCTTCTAATTTTTTTACTACAAAATAATAACTATCCGGATCTGTATATTTTAAACTCAAATCCTCTAATTCTGACTTAATTACATATAATCCCATTCTATGAGCCAATGGGGCATAAATATAAGTAGTTTCTGAAGCTATCTTTTTTTGTTTGGATGCTTTCATGCTATCCAAAGTTCTCATATTATGAAGGCGGTCGGCTATTTTAATAAGAATTACCCGTATATCTTCAGATAAGGTAAGTAATAGTTTCCTATAATTTTCAGATTGCAGAGACAAATTCTGATGGTCCACATTAGAAATTTTTGTTAATCCATCAATAATTTTTGCTATTTTGGGTCCAAACATCTTTTCAATATCCTCAAGGGTATATTCAGTATCCTCTACTACATCATGAAGTAATGCGCAGGCTATACTTGTTGCTCCTAAACCTATCTCATCTGCTACAATCTTCGCCACCGCTAAAGGATGATATATATAGGGTTCTCCTGTTTTTCTCCTTTGGTCTTTATGTGCCTCTTTGGCTAATTCAAAGGCCTTCCGAATTAAAATTTTATTTTCCTCGGTTAAATCCCTATAAGTATTACGAAGCATATTTTTATAGCGCCTTGCAATTTCTTCTGCCTCTTTATCTAAATCTATTTGATACATAAATTGAATAAGAATATCTTATTAATTATGGTTCTTATTAAACCCATTATATTAAAAATAAGTTTTTTATTAGTTGTCAATAGCCTCATACTATTCTATTACAAATTTAATGATTTTCTTTAAAAATATTTATATTTGATACTTTAAATGCGATAATATAATGATAAAAATGAAATTAATTAAAATCCTAAATCTTTTATTTATCTTTTTTTCTTCTTATTGCTTTTCTCAGGAAGGAGGAATGTGGATTCCTAATCAGCTCAATGAAAAAGAAATGAGACAACTAGGTATGAAAATATCTACAAAGCAAATATTTAATTCGCAAAAACCCAGCCTGAAAGATGCTATTGCTCATTTTGGCAGAGGGTGTACTTCTGAAGTAATTTCTCCCCAAGGTCTTCTTTTAACAAATCACCATTGCGGCTACAGTCAAATACAATCACATTCCACTATGGAAAACAACCTTTTAAATAATGGATTTTGGGCTAAAAACCTGGAAGAAGAACTCCCTAATAAAAATCTGTCTGCTACTTTTATTGTAGATATCAAAGAAGTTACCCAAGAAATAGTTAATAATTTACCTACTAAAGTTACTGAGGAAAAAAGAAAGATTTTAATTGATTCTATCATTGAAAAAGTTTCTCTTACAATTCCTAAAAAAGATTATCAGCAAGTAATGATCTACCCTTTTTATAAAGGAAACCAATATTATGCATTTATCACAGAAACTTATGAAGATGTTCGTTTGGTAGGAACTCCTCCTTCTTCAATTGGTAAATTTGGATCTGATACTGATAACTGGGTATGGCCAAGGCATACAGGTGATTTTTCTATTTTTAGAATTTATGCTGATAAAAATAATCATCCTGCTAAATACTCTAAAGATAATATTCCCTATACTCCTAAATATTTTTTACCTATATCCATTAAAGAAAAAAAAGAAGGTGATTTTTCTTTTATATATGGATTTCCGGGAAATACTGATGAATATTTAACCGGATCTGCCTTAATTCAAATTTTGGAAATTGAAAATCCAATAAGAATATCTTTAAGAGATGCTTCTTTAAAAATATTAGATGAAGAAATGCGTACAAAACCGGAAATTAAGATTAAATATGCTGCTAAATATGCAAGCATTGCAAACGGATGGAAAAAATGGATGGGAGAAAGTCAGGGTTTAAAACGAACTGATGCACTACAGAAAAAAAATGAGTTTGAATCTCTTTTTACACAACGTATACAATTAAAAAAAGAAACTTTATCTGAATATGGAAACTTACTTTCTTTATTAAATAAAATATATAAAGATAATTCTCAATATAAAAAAGCACATACTTATTTTAATGAAGTTTTTTACGTAAATTCTGAAACTTTTAGAATGTCTTATCTCATATTAAACCTGCTTAATTCTACACCTGAAAATTTTGTGAAAAATCAAAAAAAAGTTTCAGATATAATATCAGAACTGTATAAAAATTACAATGCTGAAATAGATGCTAAGGTAAGCGCTAAATTATTATTTATGTATTCTCAAAATGTTGAAAAAGTATTTCAGGCATCTGGGTATGAAAATTATAAAGATAATGTATCCGCTCAAGATTTCATCACTCAATTATGGGAAAAATCATCCCTTACAGGAAAAAACGGAAATATTATACAAATACTTTCTTCCAATAATTATAAAGAGATTGCTGAAACTTTGTCTCAAGACCCAGTGATCAATTTTATGAAGCCTTATTACGAAATCTATAGAAAATCTATTGTACCAAATTTTATAGCAAACCAATCAAAACTAGATAGCCTACAGAGAATTTATATGAAGGCTCAATTGGAAATTTTTCCGGAAAAAAAGTTTTATCCGGATGCTAATTCGACTCTTAGGGTCTCTTACGGAAAAATTGATGGATATTCTCCTGAAGATGCAGTATATTATAAACCTTTTACAACCTTGCAGGGAGTAATAGAAAAATATATACCAGGTGATTATGAATTTGATGTTCCCCAAAAACTTTTTGAATTGTATAAAAGTAAAGAGTATGGTAAATATGAACAAGACGGAAACTTACCGGTTAATTATATCGCCACTAATCATACTACAGGAGGAAACTCAGGAAGTCCTGCTTTTGATGCTTTCGGAAACCTGACCGGATTAAATTTTGACCGTGTGTGGGAAGGTACTATGAGTGATCTGAATTATGATCCATCTATTTGTAGAAATATTATGGTTGATATTCGTTATATTTTATTTATTATAGATAAATATGCAGGAGCAAGCAGATTACTAAAAGAAATGAATATTATTCAGTAATCTTATAAACAATTTACAATCTTTAGCATTAGCAGATAATATAAATATAGCATGTATTTCTCGACAGATTTTCAAACAAGCATTAAGAAAAAAATGGCTTGTGACTTTTTCAACTAAAATATTTTATTGATTAAGAGAATAATAATGATTCAAATAATCAGTTTTCTGCTCCGTGGTTTAATTGAACGCTGATATTATATTTATATACGACGCTTATTTTTATTATAAAAAAAGATAACTAAATGTTATACATTTGTAAAAAGATATATATATGACTAATTTCGTAAAATATGAATCGTGATAATTTCATGCGTTTTTTTAGAGATGATAATATGTTAAATTCTTTATCAGTTGATGATAGGATTGAAATATTCTCAACTATATTATTAGGAAAAACTGATATAACTTTTGAACTCTTAAATAATCTTTTAATTGAATATGATGTTGAAGATTTAGAAATAAAAAAAGAAAAGAAATGGAAAAATGGACAAGAGATCAAACGATAATTGTACTAAGATTATATTGTCAGATTCCTTTTTCTAAAGCAACGTCAACTAATCCTTATATAATTTATATTTCAAAATTAATAGGAAGAAGTCCCAATTCGGTTAAAATGAAGATAGGTAATTTTGGAAGTTTTGATGAAAACTTAAAGACTAAGGGAATTGTAGGTTTAACTAATGCTAGTAAACTGGATAGGGATATATGGAATGAATATAGTAACAATTGGGATAAATTAGCCTATCAAAGTGAGCTTTTGATTGCAGATTTAGAGAAAAGAAAAAAATTAAATTTAAATAATACTCTAGAAACAATTCCCGTGGGAATTGATAAGGAAGTTTTTACAACACAGAGAATCAATCAAAATTTTTTTAGGAATACAATTTTAGCTTCTTATAATTCAAAATGCTGCATAACAGGAATTTCAATACCAGATTTGTTAATAGCAAGTCACATAATGCCATGGTCAATAGATAAAAAAAACAGAACAAATCCACATAATGGGTTATGTCTAAATTCATTACATGATAAAGCTTTTGATAAAGGTCTTATTTCAATTTCTACAGAATACAGAATCAAAATCTCAGATAAAATTAAAAGTATTGATAATAAAGCTTTTAAAGACTATTTTTATAAATACGAGAATAGCTTGATTAGTCTTCCTGAAAAATTTTTACCATCTAAAGATTTTTTGGATTATCACTTTAATAATATTTTTCAAAAGTAAATGAAATATTATTTTATATGGAAAACGATAAATTATATTTTATACACAAATTACACTAATTGCACAATATTATTAGAAATTATTTATCATCAAAATAGCATTAGTTATTTGTGTTAAAATAACTTCTAGATTAGCTTTTGGATATTTTTGTACTCCATGCTTTTCAACATCTTCGAATATTTGTTTTTAGAAATATTTGCTTCTATACATCTTTAATTTTCACCAATCATTTCCTGATATCTCTCTTGAAAATTCAAGTTATCTCATAATTCCATATTTCCCCCCCTACCGAAACATCAAATTCAAAATATCGACTTGTAAATTTGTATCTTTCACAGACCCTATCTTACTTAATATATTCATTTACAATATTTTAAATAACTTTTAGTGCTTCTTTTCAAAAGTAAAAATCTTATTTTATTTAATCGATTTAAAAACTTATAATCTTTCACAATTAGGAGAATTATGTTTTACTCTTAAATCTCTCTGTAAAAATATCCAAACTTTTCTGTTAGCAGAAATTTCGTTTCCGAGTTATACGGAACATGATAAATTGGATTTATACAATATCCTACAATTCCTATGTTCTCTTATCCCTGATGACGAACTCGAATTCCTGGATAAGTTGAACAGTTGAAAAAACAAAAGGCTGTCTATAATGACAGCCTTGTTTTATTTTTCTAGTTATGTTATTTACATAAAAACACAAAAGCATTATTTATAATACTTACCCATAAGGGAAAAATCATCTAATATTTTATCTATTTACAATCTGCCTTTTATTTATAATTCATATACTCCTTCTAAATATAGTTTATACAAACAAGGTTGGGTTTCACCGAAACCATATATATATATTTTTTTTTCTTTTTCTATGTAATAATATAAACTTAAATTACTTTTTTCTATTTCATAATAGTCATAAAATTCTTTACCGACTTCTTTTACAATACCAGATTTTAGATCTTCTTTAAATTCTCTAGTTTCAGTTCCATGAAGAATATGCAAATCTTTTTTTATGAAATTGAAATTTTCTATACTAATTTTTTCTTTTAAATTTTTAAAAGAATTATTTTCTATAATATATAAAAATTTCACATTCTGATTGTTTTCAAGCTTCATATCAAAAACAAATCCTTGATCTGTACCTCCATAAATTAATTTTTGTCCAAGTATCTTATTCATTTTCTATTTTAAAAATGCCTTCGCTATATAAGATATAACGACTTGGTTGTAATTCTCCGAATGAAAATATTTCTATAATATTATCATTTACTATGCTATAATATAGTGATAATCCCTCTAAAGAATAATAATTTGTATCATCTTTAGCTTTATCCGGGAAAAATTTATAAAATAAAGTATCTTTCGAAGGTTTTGTTTTGATAAGATCCACAATGATTTTAAAATCCTCAGAATTTAATTTTTCTTTTAAATTTGAGAAATTATTATTTAAAATATCCTTTAATTTTATACCTTCAACTAATACTATATTATATAATTCTTCTGATTCTAATCCATCATAAAGTTCTCGTCTATTTTTTTCAATTATTTTTATCATTTTAGTTTATTTTTTTTATATATCCATTTTTAATTAAATCATCAACACCTTCGCCCGTTAAAAATTGAGTTCCCATACCTTCCTTACCAAACCAAGGAATCGCTTTTCCTTCTACAACAGGAAGTTCTTTTATAATTTCGTATTTATTATAAAATCCATTTTTTGCACTTTCTTGTAAAGCTCTACTTTCAAAAGAAGCTCCATCTATCCCAAAGTATTTTCCTGTATCTGTAAATTTTCCATTCTCTATTTTTCCTCCATACCTATCAATTATATCACCGGGCTTTAATATTCTTTTAGAAGTATTTATAAACCCTCCGTTAGGGGGCCATCCTCCATTAAGTTTATTATCATTAAATAATTTTTCTAAACCTTTCCAATCTTCTTTGCAAAATAAATCCCATGCTTTATTAGCTAATTCATCTGTAGGAAATTTACAGGAAGCTAAAAAATCATCAAAAGTTACCCCTCTTATCTTTAACCTTCTTCCAACCTTAAAAATACCTTTAATTGATTTGGCTAATTAAAATAATATTATACACTTTTTTA
This sequence comes from Apibacter adventoris, assembly GCF_002964965.1. Classification (NCBI taxonomy): domain Bacteria; kingdom Pseudomonadati; phylum Bacteroidota; class Flavobacteriia; order Flavobacteriales; family Weeksellaceae; genus Apibacter; species Apibacter adventoris. The sequence goes on along the minus strand of NZ_PSZN01000011.1, from coordinate 6,383 downwards.
TTTAAAACCCTTTATTTATAGGCATTTCAAGGTTTTTTTATAATGAAAAAAAAGCACCTTTTATTTTCTATACCATAATACCAATATATTTTTATTTCTCAAAAATATTTTAAGCGCTCAATTTATTGGTAAATTAATGACCTCTCCATCCATGCATTTAACAATAATTTGATAATCATTAAATTCAATATTTTCTAAAATATCCGGTAAATCATATTTATCTACCAGCTCCATTGTTCTTTTCTCAATCCTTAAAATTTCAAGTTCTGTTAGTACATAAATAAAATCATTATACATCTGTATATCGTACAAAAAATAATCTAACCTATATTTTATTAAAATTTTTTCAAAATCAAAATTTACAACAATAAAATTCTGATCTACCCCAATTGCTAAAATATTTTCTCTTATTTTTATAACGCAGGGAGTAATGTTGTTACTTTGCCAAGCAAATTTATAATTAGTGTCTTTATAAGATAAAGTAGCAAAAATTCTATCCGTTTGTTCATCATTAAAAAGGATAGGATATTGTAATTTTCTATATTTTTCTTCTGAAATTATTTGTATCATTATTTATAAATTTTAGGAATTAATGTTGTTACCTTAGGAGTTTCAGAACCTATCTCGTATAAAAAACTAACTTCAATAGCACCTTTTTCACCTATACCAATGGACTTTATCACACTTGTTCCATATTGGTTAGTTTTTGTTTTTAACTCAACTCCATTATTTAGAGCTTCTGAAAAAACATTCATTAATTGTTTTTCATTAGTAATGCCTAAAGTAGTTAAATCTTTAAGATTTTGAGCTGATCTTTCAATATTATGTGTACTTCCTGATGTTACTCGACCAAAAAAATAATCAAATTTTTTAGGATCTATTGTGAATGTTAATCTTCTAACTCCAACCTTAAAAATACCTTTAATTGATTTGGCTAATTTAGAATATAGTAGAAAAAATCATCAACACTAATTAACAAAAAAAGCAGATAAAATATCTGCTTTTTTATATTAAAATAGATATTACTTTTCTTCATTATAACATAATTATTGGGAATTTGAGCTATTTTTAGAAATAAAATTCACTTTTATAGTATTAAATAACTTTTCAACTTCTTCTTTTTGTTGTGGATGACCCTCATTATATCCATCACAAACTATTCTTAAATATTTTATGAAATCCTCATTTGGAATGCTTAATTCTTTTTCAAGTATTCCAAATTCTACTCCTATAAATGGTTCATCAACCCATTCCTCTGCTTCTTCAGGAAAATTTATAGATGTTTCCTCAAATCCTGATTCTATATTTTTGAAAAACCTTTTAACACTCGTAAGAAACTTCTATAAGAAATAGAATTAAAGTAGGCCTGAACAGGAAAAAGTTTATCTTCTAATTTAATTCTTATATTTCTTTTTTTCCATTATATTAAAATTAATTCTCTAATTCTAAAACTTTTTCAAAAATTTTAGCTAGTTCTATAGCATCTTCCCTAGAATGATGAATATGTGGCAAACCATCTATATTTAGCTCGTATTTTATTTTCCCTTTTTGAGTTTTTATCCATTCACAACCTTTTTTACCCATCCAATAACTTCTTAGATCTATCCCCGATCCAGTTTGTCCAAAAGGACTTTTATTCAAATATTTAATAAAATACCAGTGAATAAACATTCCATCCCAGACAGCAGGTGAAGCTAAAAATACAGGACGACCTATTTTTCTTAAATTATTTATCCATTTATAAGCATTATTCATAGCTTCTTGAGCTGTAGGGGCTTCTTTTTTTAAATATTCTCTATTTAAGCCTGATATTTCTAATGCTTTCTCTTGAAAATTAATAGATATAGGTTTTATTTCTGTATAAAAATTAATATGAGTCATTCCTACTACTGCCATACCAAAGGATAGCATACTATATTCTCCTGGTATAGGACCATCTGCTTCTACATCTGTTGCTACATATAATTCTGGTAGTTTAACTTTATTATTCATAAAATTCTTCATCGGCAATTAATTCTGCTTTAAAATTATATTTTTTAAACAAATTAATTAATATAGTTATTATTCTTTTTTGATTTTCCAAATCAACTTCTCGCACAGGGAAAACATCTAAAAAATATTTATAATACAAATATCCTTCTTGAGAGTCTAATATTTTTAATGGATCATAATCAGAATTCAAATCAAATTTCATTATATTATCAAATAACCTTATATGTGCCCCTACTTCCTTTATGGACTCGGGTACTTCTTTGAGTATTAAATTAAAAATATCTTCTTCTGATTTTTCTGTATTTATTGATATAGTAAAACTAAAATCTTGCATATCTAATTTTTTATTTTATAATAATACTTGGTCCTGTATTAAATGGAGAGCTTTTTTTCATAACAGAAACCTGAATTTTTTCAATCCCACTTTTATTTATAGTAGGAAAAACTTCCTCCCATAAGTTGCTCTCAAATGTATTAGAAATACCTCTAGCACGAATTCTTTGCTGATTATTCACTGTTTTTTCAATAAGCTGTTTACTCCGTCCTGTTGTTTCTTTTAATCTTTTTTCAACTAATTTAGCAAAATTTTCATCACTTAAAATAACTTTAATATCAATATCTGAATTTGGTCTTGCTGTTCCTTTTGCTCTACTACCATGCACTTCTATTTTACCCTCTATACCCTCTTTTTTTAATAATTCTTTTAAAGCCTTAGAAAATTCATCAAATTGTAAATTAGTTAAACCTTGTGGTATTTTTAACTTTCTGGCACCCACCTTAAAAATACCACAAGGTTTAACTAATTTACCTAATTTAGAGACTTTCACAAACTCATTAATCGTAATAATAGCTTTTGATAGCTTTTCCGAAGCGCTGGCTAAGGCAGCACTTCCTTTTACACCTTTAACAAAAGCACCGGTAGCTGAGCCTGTGCCCAGTTCAAATATAACTTCCAGTGCTTCCCCAGCCATTACTTCTCTTTCCGCCCGTGTACCATGTTCAATTTTTTTATCATAAAAATCAGAAGCAGCCTTTTTCAATCCTTCGTGGGTAGAAGTTAAATCAGTCCCCATATCCTTATCAAAAGAAGCAATACGCTCTTCAGCAGTGGTATTCATCCAATGTTGCTGCATTTCTATTTCATTTGCTGTAGGGTATTCGGAAGTTATTGGAGGCATGTAACCTACCACGCCGGTCATTACGGTTTTCCCCAATCCTTTCCAAGTTTCTGCTTTCCACATATCATCGGAAATAAAATTCCAGGTACCTTTCAGTCCTTTACGGACTCCTCTTCCTATATTGGACGGATCACTACCTATCGTTTCATAATATATAAAGGAAATGGGGCCTATAAGGGCTCCACCTAAAGCGGAGTCCAACCAGGGAATTTTATCTACCCTGCTTTTCTTGTCTGCTTCCAGTGAGGCCATGGCTTCTTTGTCATTAAAAAAAATATCTATACTTCCTCCCTGCATACATTTACAAAATGAAGTCTCTAATAACGGTTTTTGTCCTTCTACTTTAGTTCCTCCTTCGTGTACTTTTTTCCATTGGGGCGATTTGGGTATACAGGCGCTTCCGGAGGAAGAACAGGCACCAAAGCTAGGAATATTAGTTATGGGTATATTATCTTTTTCTGTGGCTATCACCATTCCATATAATTTATGCTTTTTAGGAGTAACATTCAAAATAGTCAACACGGCTCCCTGATCACATTTTAAAAAGACTCCGTCAGGAATATATAAATCATCTACTGCCATAATCTTGTTTTTTTATACGGTTCATCTTAATTTGTTCTTCTAAAAACCAGGCTTCAGATATGGCTGTCTGTATATAATTTTCTGCTTGTTCAAAGCCATATATGTTCCAAAAATCCCCCTTATCGTATCGGTAATATTCACTATAGTCTAATAACAATTCTCTCCCTATAACTACTTTTCCGGCAATTTTTTTTATATACCTGAAAAAGTCTTCTTCTCTCATTTTTCCTTTATCCACACCTCCTACGCTAGAGCCTGCTATCATATCTTTATTTCTGTTATCTAATACAGAAATTTTTTTTATAGGTAAATGAATATCTGCGCCAAAATAGTCATTTAAAACCTCACTGGTATAAAAGAGCTTGACTTTATTTCTGTCTTCTGTTTTTTTATAGGTATGATAAAATTTAAATTCCCTACATAGTAGTTGCATAACAGGATTTATGTTTAATAAGGCTGCTAAAATCTCCAAATTTTTCTTACTTTTCTTCAAAATATTCTGCATCTCTTTTTTTCGTGGTTCTTCCTGTATATACTGAGATATTTTTTTAATTTTTTCTTTATAAATTCTTTCTTGTTCAAAAGCAGTAAAACCATGGGTGGTTATTTTACCATCCGTACTCATAAAAAAATCAGCTCTTTGTACATAATCCCATAAGATGTAATATTCTGGAATAAAATTAGTTTTTTTACGACATTCAATATCTGTGAAATGAATGCTCCATTTAGTAAATTTTTGACTATACTTTGAAATACCTATTTTTATATTTCCTTCTATTTCATGCTCAATTATATGCTTACGAATCCACTGTTTTCGTGTACATATAAAGTGATAATTTAGTAGTATATCACCATTTACTGCAGGAATAGTTTCTTTGGTATCAATTCCCACCTGAAATAAATCCTGTAAAATTCCCATAATTTATTAGTTTGAATTTACTTCAGTAGCTGATAAATTAACAGATGCTCCGCCCGTTACATCTACTTTGGTAGAGGCTCTAAGCCCTATTTCTGAAGCACTGCTATCTAAAGTTATTTTCCCTGTTTCTGCTGTTGTTCCTATATCTCCTGTTTTGGCAATATGGGTAATACCATCCGGAGTAATGGCTACAGAGTTACCATCTTTATTTGTTAAAGTCAAGCCGTTTCCGTCAATTACCAAAGTATTTGCACCAACTTTTAGTGTAACATTCGTTTTTCCATCAAGAGTAATATTTCCGGCATTATCCATTAATAATTTAGCTTCTCCATCTGGGCTTCCTTCTTTAGCACCTACGGTAATAGCTTGCGTAGCAGCAGCTCCTATAGATGAGTTTCCTCCACCATCAAACTTCATACTTACAGAACCGGGCTGATCCGTAAGCATAGCACTTCCTTCTTTATCGTTAAACTGTAGCTTATTTCCTGCTGCGGTCTGTAAACCCTTCATATAGTTTCCCTTACCTCCATGACCTGATTTTCCTTTTCCGTTGAACATCGCTCCCAAAGAAACAGGCTTCTCTGCATTCCCATTCTCAAAACTCACAATCACTTCTTCTCCTATTTCCGGTACTACATGCATCCCTTTGCCGGCTCCTGCATAGGGCGTGATGGATCGTATCCATGGGGTCATTCCGTTAAAGGGCTTCTGCCATAGAAACTGCACTCGTATTCTTGACATCCCTTCCGGGTCGTTGTTATCCATAACCGTAGCCGACTGTTCTTCACATTGGGGTATGGCGTCTTCTTCCATATAAGGAGGGGTCTCTATTTCTTTGGGTACCCCTACTATGAAGTTATGATAGCCTTCCATGCCTTCGTAGTTATGGGTAATCTCTATAATGCGGTAGCTCTCTAAGGGAACTTCTCCGTTCTTGAAGATCTCATGTCCCGGCATCCAAGCTTTGAGCTTCACAATATCGCCTAAACGTATGTTTGGATTATGGGTCTTGGCTTCTAAATAAAATACGTTTTGACGGCTTTGTTTCTGTCTTTTTACTGCAGAGGTAAGCTCCATCCTGCCACTTTCCATCAAACTTTGGTTGTATAAGGAAAGGGGTACTTTGTTGTAGGTCTTGGCTGAGGCTTCTTCTGCATATTGCTGAAAGGGGTTCTTGGTGCCTTGTACGCTTACACTTTCGGATTCTACGGTGTAGTTCTCTGCCTGCTTGGCATCGTAGGATGTATAGGTGAACTTTTGGGGGACTAATTGCATCTTCAGTTCGTATTCGAACAGGTCTTGTTCTTCTACCAGCTCTACGGTCTTCCCCCCATACCCGCCAAAGACCAGCTGGGTGCCATTGTAGTAAAACCATTCTCCATACCTTGTGGCTAACCTTCTGATAAATTGATAATCAGATTCCCGATATTGTACGGTATATAGCAGTTTTTCCTGTAGGTGCGGACGTATATCCCACTGAATCAGGTCGGAAGGATATTCGCGGGTAGATTCTTCAATAATTTCTTTAAGTCCCTTTTTTTCGAAGCTCTGGCAATCCAAGCCATTCTCTAACAGGATGGTTGGGGATTTTCCTTCTAAGATTATATGGCTATAACCGTCTATGCGTTTGTTGCGGATCTGGGTTATGATTCCGGTAAAGATATAGGTGGTCTGTCCGTATTGTTTAAGTTGCAGGGTACAGCGTTTTCCTA
>NZ_PSZN01000010.1:0-94922 GCF_002964965.1 Apibacter adventoris | reverse complement strand
TTTAGACCAAAGTTGAAAAGATTCAGTTAAAATATCTTTTACAGGAAAAGAAAAATTTTTTGGTTTTAACTTTTGTATACAATTTTCGAGAGTATTCATAAATTAATTACATTCAAATTGCTAAAATACGTAATTTATTCTTTCATATTTTCAGGATACTTAAGTTTTTAATGTATAAAGAATTATCATATTTTTATTTAAATTAATTAAAAAAAGAAATAGAGATTTTAATAATTTGATAAAAAAATATATATCTAAATCCTTTAGGAAAAGGATTATTTTTCGTAAAAATAAAATAAAAATATATATTTTTGTAAGTTTAATTTCATAATTATGTCAAAAGAAAAAAATTTAATAAAAGAAGCTCTAGAATATCATAGTTCAAAACCAGAAGGAAAAATTGAAGTTATACCCACTAAACCCCATTCTACGCAAAGAGATTTATCTTTAGCATATTCACCTGGCGTAGCAGAGCCTTGCATAGAAATTAATAAAAAGCCGACAGATAGTTATAAATATACTTCTAAGGGAAATTTAGTAGCCGTAATTTCTAACGGAACAGCAGTACTAGGTTTGGGAAATATAGGTGCAGAAGCATCTAAACCAGTTATGGAAGGAAAAGGTCTTTTATTTAAAATATTTGCAGGAATAAATGTTTTTGATATAGAAGTAAATGAAACAGATCCAAATAAATTTATTGAAATTGTAAAATCTATAGCTCCTACATTTGGAGGAATTAATTTAGAAGATATTAAAGCTCCTGAAGCTTTTGAAATAGAGAAAAGATTAAAGGCCGAGCTAGACATTCCGGTAATGCATGATGACCAACATGGAACAGCAATTATTTCTGCAGCAGCACTTTTAAATGCATTAGAATTATCTTCTAAAGATATATCAAATGTAAAAATAGTTGTTAGCGGAGCAGGAGCAGCTGCCATTTCATGTACTCGCTTATATAAAGCTTTAGGGGCTAGTCCTGAAAATATTTTAATGTGCGATAGTAAAGGAGTTATTTATAAAGGAAGAACAGATATAAATGAGGAAAAAAAAGAGTTTGCAGTTGAAACATCTGATCGTACATTAGAAGATGCCATGAAAAACAGTGATGTGTTTATAGGTCTTTCTAAAGGGAATATAGTTTCACCGTCTATGTTGATGTCTATGAACGCTAATCCAATCGTTTTTGCGATGGCTAATCCAACACCGGAAATTGATTATAATTTAGCAATTAAGACTCGGAAAGATGTCATTATGGCAACAGGTAGAAGTGATTATCCTAATCAGGTAAATAATGTATTAGGTTTTCCATACATTTTTAGAGGAGCATTGGATGTTAGGGCAAAAGATATAAATTCAGAAATGCAGTTGGCTGCAGTTAGAGCATTAGCCGATTTAGCAAAAGAAAGCGTTCCGGAACAAGTGAGCTTGGCTTATAATGTAAAGAATATGAAATTTGGAAGAGATTATATAATTCCTAAACCCTTTGATAATCGATTAATAACAAGGGTATCTATGGCTGTAGCTAAAGCAGCTATGGAAACTGGAGTTGCTCAAAAACAAATTACTGATTGGAAAGCATATGAAGAAGAATTGTTAGATAGAATGGAAGGTGCAGATCAAAAATTAATGAGATTGATGCAAACTCGAGCTAAAGCAAATCCGAAAAAATTATTATTAAATAATGCTGAAGAATATAATGTTTTGAAAGCTGCTCAAATCCTTGCAGAAGAAGGTATTGCTAAGCCCATATTATTAGGAAAAAGATCTAAAATAGAAGCTACTAAAAAAGAATATAACTTAGAATTTGATCTTCCTATTCTCGATATGGATGATATAGAAAATAAGGAGAAATTTGAAAAATATGCTCAATACCTTTATAATAAAAGACAAAGGAATGGAATAAGCTCTATCTATCATGCTAATAGATTATTGAAAAGTAGAGATTATTATGGTCCTTTAGCTGTAGAAATGGGTGATGCAGATGCATTACTTACAGGTTTTTCAAAAAGTTATAAAAGTTCCTTGCAACCAATTTTAGAAGTAATTGACAAAGATAAAGATTCTAAAAAGGTTGCATCATCTATGATTTTAATTACAAAGAAAGGTCCTGTATTCATTGCTGATACATCTATTAATGTAGAACCTAATTCAGAAGATTTAGTTGAGATTACTCAGCTTACGGCTAAATTAGCTAAAGCTTTAGCTATCAAACCAAGAGTCGCTTTGTTATCCTATGAAAATTTTTCTAATTGTTCACCCATTTCAAAAAAAGTAGCTAAAGCTGTAGAAATTTTACATGAAACGGAACCTAATTTAATAGTTGATGGAGAAATGCAACCAGATTTTGCCTTAGATGAAGAATTATTAAATGCATTTCCATTTTCTAAAATTGGAAATAAAACAGCAAATATTTTAATTTTTCCGGATCTAACTTCTGCTAATTTAAGCTATAAACTAGTTAAAGGATTAAAATATGCTCAGGTAATAGGTCCTGTATTAATGGGATTAAGCCAGCCCATACATATTATGAGCATGCGCTCAAGCGTAGAAGAAATTATAAGTATAGCAACTATTGCAGTATTAGATGCTCAAATAAGGAAATAATAAGATAACTTCTTATATCTAAACTTTTGTAATAATGATTAATCATCTGTCTGGAATCATTTTTGAAATTTCACCTTCTAGTGTTGTTATAGAATGCAACGGAGTTGGATATTTTGCAACCATAAGTATTCAAACTTATACCGACATCCAGAAATTAAAACAAACTCTTTTATTCGTACAGGAAATAATAAGAGAAGATGCTCATTTGTTGTTTGGCTTTTCAACTAAAGTAGAAAGAAACTTATTTAATTTTTTGATAAGTGTTAATGGGGTAGGTCCCGCTTCTGCAATTATGATGTTATCTTCTATGTCAGTTTCAGAAATTTTATCAGCAATTCAAAATGGAGATAATGTTTCTTTACAAAAAATAAAAGGCATAGGAGCTAAAACAGCGCAAAGAATTATTATTGATTTGAGAGATAAATTAATCACTTCTTTTGATATTTCAGAAATATTAGATGAAAATTTAAATAATAAAAATAAAAATGAAGCGTTAAGAGCATTAGAGGTTTTAGGTATATCCAAAAAAATTACAGAAAAAATAGTTGATAAAATTTTGGATTCCAACCCTGAAATAGAAGTAGAGCTCCTAGTTAAAGAAGTTCTTAAAAAACTATAAACTTTTGTAAAATTGAAGAAAATTCATTTTTGTTTACTGCTTATATTTATATTTATTTTTGGAAATAATATATTATTAGCACAGGAAAATAAAGAAGAGCAAGGTTTGACCCTAGATGATCCTGTTAAATATGAAGCATATTATGATTATAAAACAGGAAATTATATTTTGTATCCTAAAGTAGGCGGGGTAGTGGTAGGGACACCTATAACTATGACAGCAGATGACTATACAAAATATGTGTTACAAAAAAAATTTGATGAATATTACAGAGAAAAATCCAGATTACAAGAAGAAACAAATAAGAAAAAATCAGATGCTACTAAGGAAAATAAAAGCTTTATTCCTGGTGTAACAATAAATTCAAAAGTTTTTGAAAAAATTTTTGGAGGGAATAGAATCGAAATGAAACCTTCTGGGTTTGCTTCATTTGATTTAGGTATTTTATATCAGAAAATTGATAATCCGCAAATTTTACCTCAAAATAGAAAAAACTTTACCATAGATTTACGTCAGAGAATACAGATGAGCCTTATGGGAAGTGTAGGAAAAAATATTCAGCTAGGGGTAAATTATGATACACAAGCAGGTTTTGACTTTGAAAATAAAATTAAACTTGCTTGGAAACCTGGAGGAATAGATTTAAGCGGAGGAAACCAAGAGGCAACAGGAGGAGAAGATAACATAATAAAGAGTATTGAGTTTGGAAATGTTAGTATGCCACTAAGTACTAGTTTAATTACAGGAGCTCAATCTCTTTTTGGTATAAAAGGTGAATTTCAATTTGGAAAAACATATTTAACTACAGTCTTTTCAGAACAACAATCCGAAGCAAGGAATATTACTGTACAGGGTGGAGGAATTGTAAATACTTATAAATTAAAAGTTGCAGATTATGAAGATAATCAACATTATTTTCTTGCACACTATTTCAGAAATAATTATGATAATGCAGTAGAAAATTATCCGGTAATAAATTCTACTATCAATATAACACGGTTGGAAGTATGGAGGATAGATTTAGGAAACTCAAATCTACAGGATCAGCGGCCTATACTAGCTTTAAGAGATCTAGGTGAAGCAAAAGGATATACAACGCGACCAGATAATAATAATAAAGTAGATTTATCTAACCCAACTTCTAAAAGTGTATATGCAGCAGTAGATGGCTTAGGTAACGTTGTAAGAGAATCATCGACTGTTTACAATGCAGTTAATGGAGTATCATTACCCAGTATAACTAGTACTACTTCTAATAATGAAGAAAATTATTTAAGTGGACAAAATTTTGCAGCCCATAAAAGAGTAAAAAAATTAGCAGAATCAGAATATTCTTTTAATTCACAATTAGGGTATATATCTTTAAATCAGAAACTTAATAACGATCAATTACTTGCAGTTGCATTTCAATATACAGATTCTAAAACTCCCGGAACAATATATAAAGTTGGTGAATTTTCCAATGATAGATCTAATGTTTTAATAGTTAAGCTTTTAAAACCCAATGAAATAGTTTCCACCACTTCGCCAATGTGGGATTTAATGATGAAAAACATTTATTCTATCGAAGGATCTCAAATAAACTCTGAAGATTTTGTATTAAATGTAATGTATCAAGATCCCTCACAAGGAAAAATTAATTATTTACCAGATCCGAATGTAAAAGACAGATCATTAATACAAGTCCTAAACTGGGATAGATTAAATCAAAATAATGATGTCTCACCATCAGGTAAAGGAGATGGAATCTTTGACTTTGTAGATGGGATAACTATAAATCCGGAAAAAGGTAAATTAATATTTACAAAAGTAGAACCCTTTGGTGAGTATTTAGCAAGTAAATCTGTAGCTAATCAGTATATATTTAGAGATTTATATAAAAATTTAAAAAATAGTATTCAAGTAACTTCTAATCCCTTATCTGATAGATATATTATTGAAGGTAGGTTTAAAGGAACCATAGGAAACGGAATTTCCTTGGGAGCATTTAATGTACCCAAAGGGTCTGTAAAAGTAACAGCTAATGGACAGACTTTAATGGAAGGTGTGGATTATATAGTAGATTACCAAATGGGAATGGTGACTATTATTAATGAAACTTATAAAAGTTCAGGAGTACCTATCAATATAAGTCTTGAAAATCAGTTTGCATTTAACATGCAGAAAAAAAGATTTATGGGTTTAAATGTAGAGCACAAATTTAGTGAAGAATTTGTGGTTGGGGCTACATTTTTAAATTATAAAGAAAGACCTTTAACCCAAAAAGTTCAATATGGGTCCGAACCGGTAAATAATTCAATGGTGGGGTTCAATATGATGTTAAATAAACAAGCTCCTTTTCTGACAAAGCTAGCAAACTGGATACCTGGAATAAAAACAGAGGCTGAATCCAATCTGAGTTTAAAGATAGAAGGAGCAGCTTTAATCCCAGGACAAAATAAAACGATTAATGATGAATCTTATATTGATGATTTCGAAACCACAGCTTCTAAAATAAGCTTAAAAGATCCCAATTATTGGGGGATTGCAAGTAGACCTGAGTTATATGGGGATTTTGATATTAAACCAGCAACAAATGATCCTTTGCAAAATGGCTATGGAAGAGGATTAACAAGTTGGTATAATATTGATCCACGTTTTTTTGGTATAGGAGGGGGAAAACCTTCAGGCATAGACAACAATACATTATCCCGTCACTTACAAAGAAGAGTAGAATATAAAGAATTATTTCCAAATAAAGATTATATTGCAGGAGAACAAGTATTTATGAATACTTTTGATGTATCTTTCTATCCTCAAGAAAGAGGACCTTATAACTTCAATGTAAATGAAAACTCACCTTCTTTCGAGATAAACAAGCGTTGGGGAGGGCTTATGAGACCTATTACAGTTACCAATTTTGTAGAGGCTAATATAGAATATTTAGAATTTTGGATGATGGACCCTTATGCAGATAGTTCTTCTCCTAGTTCTAATCCATTAGGTAATAATCCCGAATTGATTATTCAATTGGGAAATGTTTCAGAAGATGTATTAAAAGATGGGCAATTACTGTATGAAAATGGAATTACTGAGAATAAATCAGAATTGACCTCTACTATATGGGGATATCAACCTAAAAATTATCCCTTAGTATATGCTTTTGATACAGAGGGTGAAGCACGAAGAAAGCAAGATATAGGATATGATGGATTGTCTAGCATAGATGAAATTATGCATTTTGGATACTATTTAAACATAAATGACTTACCCAATTTAGTAAATCCTATTACAGGAGAAACAGACCCTTCGGCAGATGATTTTGTATTTTATTTGAATAAAGGATGGGATTCAACCTCCAGTAAAGGTTCAATTATAGACCGTTACAAATATTATAGAAATTTGGAAGGTAATTCACCATCCAATTCATTAGATGCATCTTCGGCTGTACCTGATTCAGAAGATTTAAATAAAGATTATAACTTAGACGAAACAGAAAATTATAACCAATACCGATTATCTTTAACCAATACCGAATTACAAAACTCTACAAATTCATATATTGCTGATAGAAAAAAAGTAGAAGTATCTCTTCCCAATGGGAAAAAAGAAAATACTACTTGGTATTTATTCAGAATTCCTGTTTCCAGTTTTGAAGCAGGTAAAGGTAAGTCTGAAATTTTAAATAATGTACGATATATACGAATGTTGATGAGAGGGTTTACAAATACTGCTACCCTTCGTTTTGCAACTTTTGATTTAGTAAGAAGTGATTGGAGAAAATATGAAAGAAATATTTCTCCGTTACAAATCACGGGAAAGGATACCAATGAGGGAGGAACCCCTTTAACTCCTGTGAATAATATAGCAATAAGTGCTGTAAATTTAGAAGAAAACTCGACTTCAAATCCTCCTTATGTATTACCTCCGGGAATTTCTAGAGAAATATTAGGAAATACTACAGGAACACAAATGCAGAATGAATCTTCTTTAAAATTAGAGATCACAGATTTAGATAATAAAGATCCGCGAGGTATTTATAAGAACATACATTTAGATATGAGAAGATATAAAAAAATGAAAATGTTTGTTCATGCTGAAAATCTTCAAAATCCATCAGATAATAAATTAGATGAAAACGCGAAATTTTTCATAAGAATAGGAAGTGATTTATCAGATAATTATTATGAATATGAAATACCTTTAAAATATACTTCCAATACAGCAAAATCACCTTTAGACATTTGGCCAATTGAGAATTTTGTAGAATTAGATCTTAAAGATTTAGTAGCTGCTAAAAATGAAAAAGATAAGCTCAATTCTTATAATAGTGATATTAGATATAGAAGTAATGTAACAGGAGATCCTAATAAAATTATTTATGTAAAAGGAAGACCTTCAATAGGAAATGTTTCTTCCATAATGATGGGGGTAAGAAATACAGACAATCTTACAGGAGCTAAAAAAAATATAATATTATGGTTAAATGAATTACGTCTGACAGATATTGATAATGACGGTGGTTATGCAGCCAATGCAAGCATAAGTTTCAATTTAGCAGATTTTGCAGAGGTTACAGCTTCCGGAACCTATAAGTCAGTAGGTTTTGGAGCCTTAGATAGTAAACCTAGTGAAAGAAGTCAGGATGAGACTAAACAATACATGGTAAGTACTTCTGTAAATGTAGACAAAGTATTGCCAGAAAATTGGGGGGTAAAAATTCCGGTAAGTGTAGGAATTTCAGAAACTTTCATAGATCCTAAGTATAATCCTTTAGATAATGATGTAAAATTTAAGAATGATCCGAGAAAAAATGAATTAAAAAAAATAGTTAGGACCTATTCCTCTCAAAAGAATTTTGCGGTAACTAATTTAAGAAAGGATAGAACAACCAATAAAAAACCTAGTTTTTATGATATAGAAAACTTATCTGTTTCTTTTGCTTATTCAGATGATTATTACAGAGATATTTATACTTCATATAGTATTAAACAAAATTTACAAGCCTCATTAGATTATAATTTTACTCCTAAGGGTAAATTTTATCAACCATTTAATGGTTGGCCTGCAGCACAAGATACGAGCAGATTTGCTAAGTATTTAAAACTACTTAAAGAAATTAACTTTAATCCAATACCTACAAAATTATCATTTAGAACAGAAATAGCCAGAACATATAATGAATTTCAATATAGAGATGTAGAAGCATATATAAATGGAAATCCGAGTAGTTATTTCCCTACTTATGCAAATAATTTCTTATTTGGATGGCAATATAATATAGGTTTTAATCTAACACGTTCTTTAAAACTTGATTTTACTACAGCAACTCGAACAATTTTGGATGATCCGGGAAATGGAATAGCAGATGATGGAATGATTTGGGACGGGCTTTTTAAATCAGGAAGACCCATAAATTATAATCAAAAGTTTCAGGCTAATTATAAAGTTCCTGTGCATTTTTTACCTTATATGGACTTTACGTCTGTGGAATTAGGATATACAGGGCAATATGATTGGCAGGCAAATTCAAACTCTTTAACCAATTATATAGATCCTAATACCCAAATAAACAGAAGTTTAGGTAATACAGCTCAGAATTCCCAAACAATAACTGTTATCGGGAATGCAGATTTTAATAAACTATACAGTTACTTTATAGGGTATAATAATTTTGAAGAAAGAAAACAAAAACGACAAAGAGAAATAGATTCCTTAAATCAAGCATATGAAGCTAATTTTACATTGAAAAAACCTAAAACGTTTAAAAAATATAACTTAAAGAACAAACTTAAACCTACCGATTATTTATGGATGGTTTTAGGAAGTATAAAGAGAGGTCAGGTTCAAGTAAATGAAAATAAAGGAACAATATTACCTGGATTTTTGCCCGAACCTAGTTTCTTTGGAGTAGGAAGTTATAGAGGCTCTTCTACTGGTCCTACTTTTGGATTTCTCTTTGGTTCTCAATTTGATTTAAGAAATAAAGCTGTAACAGAAGGTTGGATTTCTACGGATGAATTAATGACAAATCCTTATGTAAAAACTAATAATTCGCAATTAACGGCAAATCTTCAATTAGAACCAGTAGATCAATTACTGATTGATTTAAATATTATGAGAAATCATCAACAAACCCTTTCTCAATCAGGATTTAACTTAATAGATCCCATAACTAATCAGCGAAAAAATACATATGAAAATAGAACAGCCATGTTTAGTTCTACAGTAATATCTATTTCCACAGCTTTTAAATCAAAAGAATTTGTTTACAATAAAATGATTCAAAATTCAAAAATTATATCAGAAAGGATAGCTATACGTCAAGGACAACCACTTATTGATGCAAATAATGACGGTTATATAGATGGTTATGGATTAACAAATTCAGAAGTTTTAATTCCATCTTTTGTATCTGCTTTTACGGGGAAGAGCCCTGGAAGCCAAAAATTAGGTTATAAAAGAGGGATGCCTATACCAAATTGGAAAATTAGTTATGCAGGATTAAAAAATATTCCATTTATCAATTATTGGTTTAAAGATATCAGGATCAATCACGGTTACATATCCAACTATACTGTAAATGGAGTTCAGTCCAATCCGGATTATTTTGCACAAATCGATGGAGGATCAACTAATTTGTTTGATGGTAATGGGAATCGCCTCAATTACAATAATTATGGAACTGTAGTGATGTCTGAAGGCTTTAGTCCGTTAATAGGAGCAGATGTTACCATGAGAAATAATATGCAAATTAGAATAGCTTATAATAAAGATAGAGTATCTTCATTGGGGTTAACTAATTATACATTGCAAGAAGATTATGGAGATGAGGTAGTATTTGGACTTGGGTATATATTAAAAGATGTAAAATTAAAATTAAGATATAGAGGAGATTATAAAACTATAAAAGGCGATCTTAATATTAGAGGAGATGTATCAATAAGAGATAATAAAACTACAATACGAAGATTAGTAGAACTAGATTCCCAAGTAACTGGTGGGCAAAATTTAGTATCTGTAAAATTTTCTACAGACTATAACTTTAGCAAAAATTTTAATTTAAAATTCTTTTATGAACAAATGATTACAAAATATAAAATATCTACAGCTTATCCGCTTTCAACCATAAGGGCAGGATTAAGTGCTACATTTACTTTTGGAAATTAATTATATTTGTAGAGTAAAAAAAGAAATTATGGATATTCCAGTAAATTTATTATATAGCACCGATCATGAATGGGTGAAGATAGAAGGTGATGTTGCATATGTAGGAATTACAGATTATGCTCAAAAAGAGTTAGGAGATATTGTATTTCTAGATGTTGAAACAGTTGGCGAAGATTTGAATTCTGGAGATATTTTTGGTAGCGTAGAAGCAGTAAAAACCGTTTCAGATCTTTTTTTGCCAATTAATGGAAAAATTTTAGAATTAAATCCGTTAGTTGCAACTTCTCCGGATTTGGTGAATACAGATCCTTATGGTAAAGGATGGATAGTTAAAGTTGAATTTAAAAATTTATCGATCACTCATTTATTAAATGCAGAAGAATATAAAAATCTGTTGGGATAAGTACAAATCAAAGATTAAATATTTATTTTTTGTTTATTTTATTATCCTAACATGGCTATTATTAAGAAAATCTGGAGGAGAAAATTGTGTTGAAGTTTTTGGTATTAATTTGAAAACAATATATAATGATAAGATAGCTCATGCAAGTGCATTTTTATTATTAACTATTTTAGGTTTTTTATCATATATAAATGTTAGTCCCATAAAACTTATTTTTTTTATTACATTGTATGGTGTATTAATAGAAGTTTTGCAAGAATTTATGCATTACGGGAGAACTTTTGAATTCTTTGATATTTTAGCAGATTTTACAGGTTCGGTATTAGGAGTCGTTGTATCCGGTTTTTTTTTTAAAAAAGTGAAAATTAAACCTAATTAATCAAAAACAATTTTTTTATTTTAATTTTTTTTCACATTTTAAATTAATGTAACTTAATTTTATAAGACTATAAATTTATACTAAATAAAAATCATTATATCTTATTAAATGTTTATGCCTCTATATATGTTATTACATATAAAGTGAATTAACTCGATAGTAAAAGTCGAAAATCAGGTATTTAAGGAGAATTGATTTAACACAGATTGTAAATGAGAATACTCATTTTTTTGCATATTGGAAAAGTCTATAATTATACAAAATCTGTATTAGAATATGAAAAAGAAACTGAAAATTAAAAAAAATCAGTTTAAAATATCAAACTTAATAAATAAAAAGCTTTATTAGACTTTATTAATTCATTATAGAAATTAAAGATAAAATTAATTTCTTTTATATAAAAAAAACGTATATTAGCACATTGAGAATTTTATTATTCTTGTTTCTAATTTCATAAAACAAAATAGGTCTAAGTCTAGTTTATTTTCTCAAAAAAAACATATCAATTTTTTAATCTTTTATATGAACATTTTTATTTCAAACCTGAATTACAGGTTAACAAGTGATGACTTACAAGACTTATTTTCAAAGTATGGGGAAGTACAATCTGCTAAAATAATACAAGACAGAGAAACTGGGCGTTCCAGAGGATTTGGTTTTGTAGAGATGGCAGATGATGAGGCTAATAAAGCTATAGAAGAATTAAACCAGAAAGAATTTGATGGTAAAGTAATCAATGTTTCTCAAGCTAGAGAAAGAGAAGAAAGACCTAGAAATAATTTTAGAAGAAATTATTAATAATTTTATAATTAAATTAGGTATAAGTAAAAAAGCTGAAGTTTAACTTCAGCTTTTTTACTTTAAATTAAATTATATTCAGAAAATAAATCATTTATAATTTAAGATCAATTCCCATATAATACATGGCAGGTATTGTTGGTGCATACACGTTAGATGTATCAAAATAAGAACCAAAAGGATTTTCAGCATCTATAATTGGATTTTTTTGTTTATAACTACCTAAATTTTCTACCCCTATATAAGCTCTTAACTTATCAGAGAAATGTCTTGAGATTTGTGCATTCATTAAAGCATAATCCGGGGAATAAAGTTTTCTTTGATATTCAACGGGATTATCCGAAGTATCAGGCAATCTTTGCTCTCCAATATACTGTAAAGTAAAATCAAAAGTCCATTTTCTCTTTTTATTAGTTTCAAAAGTGGAATAAGAAGCTGTAAATAATCCCCGGTTTTTAGCTGTAAATGGAACCTGTCTTTTGCCAACTGCATAATCAGCTTTAATATCATAATTCTTATAAGCAAGATGAAACTCTAAATTGGAAGTAGGAAAAATGTCCCATATAACCTGAAAAGAATTAGAATAAGAATTTTCATCCATATTGTAAAACCATAATTCATGAGAAGATTTATTCAAATCAACCAAAACTTGTTTTTCAAAATCCGTTCTGTAGAAATCAACAGTAAAAGTATTCTTTATATTTCCAATTCTGAGATCTTGGATTAAACTGGCACCATAATTCCAGGCAATTTCAGGATCTAATCCATAAATATCACCTCCGTTAGATTTAATATGTACTTGTCTTGAAGAAGCAAAATACTGCATATTTTCAGCAAAAATATTAGCAGTTCGCATTCCCCTTCCTCCAGCAAGCCTTAAAGTAGTTTTAGGCAAGATAGAATATTTAATATTTAAACGAGGGAGAACCTGAGTCCCCGCTAAATTATGAAAGTCAGTTCTAATTCCTGCAACAATAGTTAAATTTTTAAAAGAAGTATTTGTATACTCTGCAAAAATACCAGGCACATTTTCTTTTCTTTTATAATTTGTATTTTCAAAATCCTCATTATAAGCATTATGTAGATAACTTGCTCCTATAGTGTATTTATGGTTAGTGTTTCCGATGATACTTTCAAAAAGTAAGTTGGTAAAAAACGAATTTTCGTTACCATTATATAGTCGTTGGCCAAAATAACTGTCAATATTATGATGTATGAATTTAGTTTGTAAACCCATACTTTGATAAGGTTTATTAAAAAAAACGTATCCTGTTTTGTTCCATATTTCTAAATGAGTATTTTCAATTCCTAAGCCATAATAATTTTGAGTTAAACGATCGGTAGATTCTCTAAAATGTTTTTCACCACCTGTTTTTTTATCATACAAAGCCTGTATAGCAAAAATAGATCCCCATCCGTTCTTTTGTATTCCGTCATATCTTAAAATATTCATAGCATTTATCTGTTTGGAAAGGGGAATATCCAAAAAACCGTCATGATTCATATCTTCCTTGGATAATCTTCCATCCAAATGAACTAAAGAAGTATTGCTCCAGTTATTTTCTAATTGTGTTCCGTTAACTAAATTAAATTCTAAACGAGCATTATCACTGGCATAAAAATTAAGATTAGTAAAATTCTTATCCTGAAATTTTACCAATTCCGTATTAATTTGTCCGGTTATAGCCTCATATCCGTTGTTTACAGTACTTCCTCCCTTAGTAAGTTGTATAGAATTAATCCAGGTACCGGGAAGGAAATTTATTCCGCTTGCAGAAGTTAAACCTCTTACTTCAGGCATATTTTCAACAGTTATAGAAGTATATTTCTGATCTAAACCTAACATTTTTATTTGCTTAGACCCGGTTACAGCATTATTGGTGGATACATCTACAGTAGGATTGGTTTCAAAGCTCTCTGCCAGATTACAACATGCCGCTTTAAGTAATTCCGTTTTATTAATGTTGTAAGTAAGGGCTGCTGAGTTTGCTTTAATTTTTACGGCCTGTGCTCTTTGTCTGATTATTACTTCTTCAATTTCTTTTACATCAGAATCTTTTTCAGATTGGGGTTCCAAATAAATTTCGGCTATTTTATTTATATCGTTAATTTTGACTTCCTGAGAAATAAACCCCTCTTTAGAGGCTACTATATTATAAAGTCCGGCGTGATACATTATTTCAAAATTTCCTAAACTATCTGTTACTGTTTTCATTACAGGATGTTCCTTCCAAATAACTTCTGCTCCGTTAATTGGAATGACATTGCCACTTTCAGTAACAGCTAGTAAACGACCTTTTAAAATTTGATGTTGAGAAAATACCAGAATTCCGGTAAATACTAAGAAAACAGTTAAATATATTTTCATCTTTATTTAAAATTTGAGTTATTAAAAAATTACAAGGTAATTTTTAGTTATTCAAGTTATTGAATAACATAATAGTAGATAAATTCATATAAGGTTTTTATATGAACAATCTTATAAAAATAAAAATGAAAAATTTAACCGTAATAGGTATAACAACAATAATATTGATATAGTTTTACCTTATCAGGAGGAGGTTTTGAATAAAGCTGCGGTATTTTTTTATCCTTTGTTAAAAAAGTATAATGTAAATCGAAATTAAATTCATTAAAAATTCCGTTAAAAGATAACAAAGAAATCTGTAAAGTTTTTTCAAAAGAGAAAAATGAATTATTATTATTAGATTTAATTAATACATCTTTACAACATTTATCTTTGCTAAATATAGGATAACTTTTTAAAGGAATAGAATTATTATAAAAATTAAATCTTTTAGCATTAATTGTATAGCCTATATTTTTTCCATTACACCAATTTTGGTAAATATGAATATTTTGATTCACTAATAGAATCAAAATAATTAAAAATATAGACAAACTTTTTTTCACATAACAAAAGTAAATAAATAATAAAAAACATTGTAAATATTTGAGAATCTATTTTTTATTTAACATATATGTAATTTTATATAGATACACAATATATCAAATAGTTTTAAAGAATTAAACAATAAAACTATAGACCTTAAAATAACATAAAGCTGAAAACAATAAAAGCTATAGAAATATAAATCCAATAATTTCATCAGTTTATATAGAAAACTCAATTCTTGTAAAATAATTCAGTAAAATACTAAGAATTTAAATTTATAAATAAGGTATTAAAAAAAATAATATAAAAAAACTAAAAAGCATCATATAATTTAATCAGCTACGATTGATAAGCTTTATGAATTCATTTTGTCCTTTATCTGTTAAATATGGAAAAATAGAATATAAAAAAATTTCAGAATGTTTCTTTATATGATTATGTGTAATTCCTTTTTGAGAAATTTCAACTGAAGATAAATAAAAATCAAACAATATTTCCAAGCGTTTATATAGATATTCATATTCATTAGGAAGTTTTTCATTTTGTAAAATTTCTGCATCTAACAGACTATTATAAATTTGTAAAAATCTTTTTTTTCGGTTTTTAATAAGTCTTTTGTAATCATCAGAAATTTTTGGATTACTCCTGATTAAATACACAATATCTAAAAAAACAAAACGATAGGTATGAATATAAGTGAACACCTGATTCATTAATGTAAGGATAAAAGACAAATTAATCTCTTCCGTATCTATTTTTTTAAAATCAGTACTGATATTGGTTGTTAACTGAAAGTATAAAGTTTCTTCAATATCTTCTTTCTTTTTAAAATGATAAGTAAGGTTTCCCGGACTTATTGAAAGACTTTTTGCGATTTTTCTTTGACTTACTTTAGATATTCCGAATTCATTAAATAGTTGTAAACTTTTTTGTAATATTTTTTCTTTAGTATCCATCATAAAACAAAAATAAAAAAATTAGTACAAACGAACTAAATTTGTATAATTTTAGTACATTTGTACTAAAAAGCAAATGAATGAAAGTAAAAAAAGAAATACCGTTTATATCTTCTTTGGCATTTCAAAGTTTAGATCATATAGATTTTAGTGATACGTTTTCAGTTACAAATCATAAAAATACTCTGAAAGAAATATCAATACTTATTTTTGGAACTTCTAAAAAATGGGTAAAAAAGTTATTTGATTTACGAAATTTTATTGTAAAAATAATAGGGATAAAAGAACAAAAACCTAAAGATTATAATAATGAAATTAAAGTAGGAGGATATATAGGTTTATTCAAAATTTATGAAATTTCAAAAGATGAAATAATATTAGGGTTAAACGATTCTCATTTGAATTTTCGTGTTAGTGTTTATAATAATAAAAATATTAAGTATAATATAAAAATTACAACTTTAGTTAAATATAATAATACTAAGGGGGAAATATATATGAAACTGATTAAACCTTTTCATGAATGCGTAATAAAAAACATGGTTAAACAAGCCTATAGTAAACCATAAGCAAACAATAATCTAGGGCAAAATAAGCTTAAAAGATATAAAATAATTTATAAATCCTTTATTAATTATTTATAAAGAAATCATAGTTGGATAATAATAAGAAAGATAACTGTGAAAAAGAGAAATTAG
The DNA here is from genome assembly GCF_002964965.1 of Apibacter adventoris. Lineage (NCBI taxonomy): Bacteria > Pseudomonadati > Bacteroidota > Flavobacteriia > Flavobacteriales > Weeksellaceae > Apibacter > Apibacter adventoris. The sequence continues at coordinate 78,420 of NZ_PSZN01000010.1, read as the reverse complement.
AATTGTTTCAATTTTGTTTTCATATAACGATCTTTTAAAAAGATATCAATATATTAAAACTAAATTCTTTTGTCTATACGAAAAAATACTTAGAAAATTAAAATATAAGAAATTATTAGTCTAGGTATAAACGTAAGGTAAAAATATGATTAAACAAGAAAATTAAAATTCCTATCTTTGAATTTGGTATGAAAGATTTATTTGAAGATTTAAACGAAGTTCAAAAGCAGGCGGTCAGTACAACCGAAGGTCCTTTAATGATAATAGCTGGAGCCGGTTCTGGAAAAACAAGAGTGTTAACTTACCGTATAGCACATTTAATAGATAAAGGAATCGATTCATTTAACATTTTGGCTCTTACTTTTACAAATAAGGCGGCAAGAGAAATGAAAGAAAGAATTTCTTCATTGATAGGAGGAACAGAAGCTAAAAATTTATGGATGGGAACCTTCCACTCCGTTTTTGCAAGGATTCTTCGTGCAGAAGCACAAAAATTAGGATTTCCTAGTAACTTTACAATATATGATACACAGGATAGTGTTAATGTTATCAAGAAAGTAATTGCTGAAATGCAATTAGATACAGATATATATAAACCTAAACAAGTATTAGGAAGAATATCTACCTATAAAAATAATTTAATTACAGTTCGTTCTTATTTTAATAATCCAGAATTGATTGAAGCTGATGCCTCAGCAATGCGTCCTAAAACCGGAGAAATTTATAGAGCATATGTGGAAAGATGTTTTAAATCGGGTGCGATGGATTTTGATGATTTATTATTAAGAACCAATGAATTACTAACACGTTTTCCTGAAATTTTGGCTAAGTATCAGGATCGATTTCGGTATATTATGGTAGATGAGTATCAAGACACAAATCATTCTCAGTATTTGATTGTAAAAGCATTAGCTTCACGATTTGAAAATATATGTGTAGTAGGAGATGATGCACAATCCATTTATGCTTTTAGAGGAGCAAATATAAAAAACATATTAAATTTTAAAAAAGACTATCCGGATGCGAAAGTCATACCATTAGAACAAAATTATCGTTCAACCCAAATTATAGTAGAAGCGGCAAATACCGTAATTTCGCAAAATAAAGAACAATTAGATAAAAATGTATGGACAAGTAATCCGCCCGGCGATAAAATTCCGGTTTATAGAGCTCTTTCAGATGCAGATGAAGCCAATTATGTAGCAGCAGAAATTTTTAATCTTAAAGTATCACAACAAAAAAAGAATAAAAATTTTGCGGTTTTATATAGGACAAATGCCCAATCACGAGCAATAGAAGAAGCATTAAGAAAAAAAAATATAGGTTATAAAGTATACGGAGGTTTATCTTTTTATCAAAGAAAAGAAATTAAAGATTTATTAGCATATTTAAGAATATTGGTCAACCCCAAAGACCAGGAAGCACTTTTACGTATTATTAATTATCCGACAAGAGGAATAGGGGATACTACTGTAAATAAATTAATTGTAGGAGCAGATAAATTAGGAAAATCTTTAGATGAATTATTAGAAAACTTAGAACTGTACTTTCCATCTTTGGGATTAAATAAAGCTGCTTTTGATAAATTAACAAATTTCTGGACAATGATTCAGAGTTTTCAAGTTTTACTCAAAACTGAAGATGTTTATGAAGTAGCTATGAAAGTAGCAGTAACCTCAGGTATATTAAGGTCATTAAAAGAAGATGATACGCCAGAAGGAATTTCCAGAGTAGAAAATATTCAGGAATTAATGAATAGCTTACAAGGTTTTGTAGAAGAGCAAAAACAATTAGATGAAGGTGATCCTAGCTTAAATCATTTTTTGGAGAACATTGCTTTGGCTTCGGATTTGGATTCAGGTGAAGAAGAGGATGACAAAGTATCTTTAATGACTATCCATTTAGCAAAAGGATTAGAATTTCCTGTAGTGTTTCTTGTAGGGCTCGAAGAAAATTTATTTCCTTCACAAATGTCTATGAATACAAGACAAGAGTTAGAAGAAGAAAGAAGACTATTTTATGTAGCATTGACCAGAGCTGAAGAAAAAGCCTATTTTACTTATGCAATTACTCGATTTCGTTGGGGGAAAATTGTAGATGGAGAACCTAGTAGATTTATGGAAGAAGTAGGCGAAAAATATATGGAAGTTCTTAACGTAAATTTTGTTAATTCATTTAAAAATAATACAGGTCTCGATTCTGATATATTTGATGATGATTTTACACCGAGAAATAGAAAATCTTTGAAACCAGCAGATTCTTCTTCTAGAGGAATAAGTAATTCGCCAAAAAAATTAAAACCTATTTCAAATGCAACAATAGCCAATCCTATAGAAGGATCTATTTCAGCTTTAAATGTTGGTAATCAAGTATTGCATGATCGTTTTGGAAGAGGTGAAGTTATTTCCATTGAAGGCGATCCAGATAATGCAAAAGCAGTAATTAAATTTGAGAATGAAGGAGAAAAAAAGCTTTTATTAAAATTTGCTAAACTAAAAGTTTTATAACTATAAATTTTTTAAAAGAGAATTTAAAACAATAAAAAAACATAAAAATGTGAATAATATTTAATCAAAAAAATAAAGTATATTGATTTTTTAATATATTTACTTATTGTGAATACAGAGAATCTAGAAAAATTAGAAAAAATTTTAAGCATAACAGGAGAAAGAAACCTTTTGTTAAATTTAATAAAATATGGGCGAAGAGGTTTTGATAATTCCATTGAGTTTATTGATTTTCTAACAGCAGCAATAGAGACTAATCCCATAGTAAAAGAGAAATTATTAGAGCAATTAAATCCTATTTTCTGCAACATTTATATGCAGAAATTTATGACTGATCTAGGTATTTTTTCAGATGATAAATTAGTCACATTGTTCTTTCGTCAAATATGGAATAATTTATTACCCCAAATATCCGATGATCAAACCTTGTTGTCTCTTTCTAATGAAGTATTATATTCAAAAGCTAATCATAACTTTGTAAAAATAATCCCCGTTGACCGATGGTATAAATTTTATGAAGCCTTATTTAATACTGATATAATAATATGTAACAAAGAATATGTAAAAAAACAAATAAGAGAAGGAGCTCTTATATTGATAGATAGGATAGTAGGAGGAGCAGTAGATGCTGAAATTTTTAAAATGAGTTATATAAAAAATATAGAAGATACTCCTTTCCAAAAATTAGCCAAAAGTTTGATAGGTGTTCTTCAAAATCATGAATTTATAGATGCTCAAAAAATAAAATCACTGGAAAATGAAGTTAAAAATTGCCAGATTTATTTAGATAACATTCTTAACCAAAAAGAAAAAAAAGGAATTTCTTTACGAATTACTATTAAAATAACCAGAATCAGACAACAATTAGAAAGAATTTCAGTATTGTTAAATGCATTATATTTATTAGATAGTAAAACTTTAGCCTATGCTATGGCTGATATAACAAAGAATTGGATAAATTTTTATTCACCTAAAAGTAATGTAACCAATTCTTTTCAAAGTACCCTTTATATTGTCACATTTTTAATTACATGGCATAATCGGCAAACAGGAAGAAAATATATAACCAGTACTCCGAAAGAGTATCTTAAAATGTTTTATTCCGCTGCAGGAGGAGGAAGTTTGGTGGCCATATTATGTTTTATAAAAACACAAATGGGAATGGGAGATCATACTCCTTTTGGGCAAGCAGCCTTATACAGTTTCAATTATTCCTGGGGCTTTGTAACTATATATTTGATGCACTGGACTTTAGCGACAAAACAACCAGCGATGACTGCTGCTACCTTAGCTCATATATTAAATCAAGATGAAAAATCTTCAAATGATTATAAAGAATTTGGATTATTTTTTAGCAGATTATTCAGAAGTCAGTTTATATCCTTTATAGGAAATGTGTTAGCCGCTTTTATTGTAGGAATATTAATTTATTATCTTTTGTCTTACTTTACAACTATTGAAATAATTAACAATCACAAAGCGTCTGGTTTTAAAGATGAGGTGGTAAATTTAGATGTTAAAATTTTCTGGTTCGGAGCTATAGCAGGAGTTTTCTTATTTTTGTCAGGATTAGTTTCGGGTATTACAGAAAACCATACCAAGTATCATAATATTCCGCAAAGGTTATACAATCATCCTGTAATTAAAAAATTTGTAAAAGAAAAAAAACGCAAAAAACTAGTACAATGGTATGAAAATAAAATAGGAGGAATTGCAGGGAATGTATTTTTAGGCTGTTGTTTAGGGTGTGCCTTTTTAATTGGAAATTTTTTAGGTATTCCTTTTGATATAAGACATATCACTTTTTCTGCCGGTAACTATGCACTTGCTCTATGTCATTTTAATTTTGATATTTCCTGGCAGAATTTAGCTATAGGTTTTATAGGTATTTTTGGAATCGGAATATCAAATTTTTTAGTAAGTTTTTCTTTATCTTTATGGGTAGCTATGAAATCGGTTAATGTACCTACTAAAGAAATAAGTAAAATATTATATTCAGCATTCAAATTATTTCTTAAAAGACCTATGAGTTTTTTTATACCCATAAAATAAAAAGATTTGAAATTTTCAAATCTTTTTATTTTATGGGACTTAGATTTTATTCAATGCTTTCTGCTATATTTAAAATAACCTCTGTGGCTTTAATCATAGATTCTAAAGGTACAAACTCATATGGACCATGAAAATTTAATCCTCCGGCAAAAATATTAGGGCATGGTAATCCCATGTAAGACAATCTGGCTCCATCAGTTCCTCCCCGAATAGCTTTGATATTGGCTTTTATCTTAGCTTTTTCCATAGCTTTTTCAGCAATATCAATAATAAACATTTTATTTTCAATTTGTTTTTTCATATTAAAATATTGATCTGTTATTTCAATATGAAAAACACCTTCTCCATATTTTTTATTAAGCTTTTCTGCCGTTTCTATCATAAAAGCTTTTCTATTTTCATATTTTTTAAAATCATGATCTCTGATAATATATTGGAGTTTTGCTTTTTCCACACTTCCCGAAATATGTGTTAAATGATAAAATCCTTCATAACCTTCTGTAGTAGAAGGGGTTTCCTTATGAGGCATTTGGTTAGAGAATTCTACAGCCAGTAAGGCTGCATTAATCATTTTTCCTTTAGCAGAACCAGGATGAACACTTTTTCCAATTATAGATATTGTTGCTACACCAGCATTAAAATTCTCAAATTCAAGTTCACCTACTTCCCCTCCATCCATAGTATAGGCCCAGTCAGCATTAAATTTTTTCACATCAAATAAATCAGCACCTTTTCCTACTTCTTCATCAGGAGTAAAGCCAATAGCTATTTTTCCATGTTTAATTTCAGGGTGAGAAATTAAATATTCAGCAGCTGTAACAATTTCTGCTACACCAGACTTATCATCAGATCCAAGTAAAGTTGTTCCATCTGTTGTTATAAGAGTTTCTCCTATATGGTTTTTTAATTCAGGAAATTCAGAAACTTTTAAAATAAAATTTGTTTCACTATTCAATAATAGATCAGAACCATCATAATTTTCCCATATTTTAGGTTTAACATTTTCGCCAGAAAAATCCGGAGATGTATCATAGTGCGCTATAAATCCTACTGTAGGAATACTTTTATCTTTATTAGAAGGAATATTTCCCATAACATAGCCATTTTTATCAATAGAGACATCTTCTACGCCTATATTTTTCAATTCTTCATATAAATATTTGGCAATATTCCATTGCCTTTCCGTACTGGGTATTGTATCAATTCCAGGTTTACTTGTTGAGTGAAAGCTTATATATTTTAAAAATCTTTTTAGTAATTTTTCTTGCCATTCATTCGATAATATTGTCTGCATATTTTAAATTATTTTTTCAAATGTAAGAAAAAGCGAAAATAAATATACTTTAAAAAGCTATATTAAGTAAAAAATAGAAGTATTGATTATAATATAAAATTATCTTGTAAATAAATAAGAATAATATGAGTTTGATTGGGGAAAAGAGAAACAATAAGTTATAGAAAAAGAAAATAAAATTAAACTATTAGTAAGTATTTAGCTGATGAGAATCATTTTTTATTTATGCCTTAAATAATTTAATTTTATGACATTAAATAAAGTTATATATGGAATGGCTGTATGACCTTTTAAATAACCACGAATCTGTTGCTTATACGGTGCTTATTTATAGTGTAGTAATTTGTGTCGGAGTAATTTTAGGAAAAATAAAATTCTTTGGAATTTCTTTCGGAATTACATTTGTTTTATTTATGGGGATTTTAGTCTCCCATTTTGGTTATGTAGTGAATGAACATATTTTACATTTTATAAAAGAATTCGGATTAATTCTTTTTGTTTACACTATTGGGTTACAAGTGGGGCCGGGATTTTTTGCTTCTTTTAAAAAAGAAGGAATTACTTTAAATATATTAGCAATTATTATTGTTTTATTTGGTGGGATAGTTACTGTCCTCATTCATTATATTACAAAAACTCCTATTACAACTATGGTAGGAATTATGTCGGGAGCAGTAACTAATACTCCCGGACTGGGAGCTGCACAACAAACCATTAAAGATTTAGTGCAAGATAACTCAGAACATGGTACATATATGCAAACCCTTTCAACAGGATATGCTATTGCTTATCCTTTTGGAGTCATGGGTATTATTTTTAGCATGTTGTTTATGAAAAAGTTATTTCACGTAAATATAGAAGCAGAAACAAGGTTAAATGCATGGAAACATAAAACAGGAAGTACATTAAGCAAAATTGTTTTGGAAGTAACTAACCCAGCTATTGTAGGTAAAGAATTAAGAGTATTATGGAAAATATTGAAATCTAATTTTGTAGTATCAAGAGTAATGAATGGTGAACAGATATTAATTCCTAATAAAAATTATTTACTACAAAAAGGAGATAAAATATTAGTTGTAACTACAAATGATGAACATGAAGCCTTAGAAAGTATTGTTGGAAAAAAAGTTGATATAGATTTATCTTCCCAGAACATAAGTAAAAAAGTTATCTCTCTTAAAATAAATATTACCAAACCATTTGCTTATTCTAAAAAAATATCTGAATTAGGAATAAGTAGTAAATATGGTGTTACAATTTCAAGAGTTATGCGTGCTGGAATTGAATTTATTCCTAACGGAGATACAAAACTTCAGTTTGGTGATCTAATAACGGCAATAGGTGAAGATTCAGATGTAATGTCTTTAGCAAAAGATTTTGGCAACTCCAAAAAAGAATTAAGCCATCCGCATGTAGCAGAACTTTTTTTAGGAATTATTTTAGGAGTTTTAATTGGAAGCATTCCATTTCATTTTCCAGGTATTCCGGTTCCTGTAAAATTAGGTTTAGCAGGAGGACCTTTAATTATAGCAATTTTGATAAGCAGATATGGAGGACGTTTTTCTGTAACTCCTTATGTATCTAATAGTGCAAATTTAATGGTTAGGGAAATAGGAATAGTTTTATTTTTAGCAAGTGTAGGCTTAGGAGCTGGAGGAAATTTTTGGGATACTTTGACTAATGGTCCTGGGTTGAGTTGGATGTTATATGGTATATTTATTACCATAATTCCTCTTTTGTTAGGAGCATTAATAGCTAGATTTTTTTATAAATTAACCTTTTTAGAAATTTGTGGATTGTTGGCTGGAGCTTCAACGGATCCTCCAGCATTAGCTTTTGCCAATCAATCGGCAGGTTCAGATGCTCCGGCAATTACTTATGCCACCGTATATCCATTGACAACATTTTTAAGAATTATGGCAGCTCAATTAATCTTATTATTATTTTTTTAATAAGGATAAACTAATTTTATAAAGATTATTTTAGATCAAGAAAATGACCAAAATAATCTTTTTTAGTTTTAAGATAATTTTTATTTTCTTTATTTGGATATATTTCCAGTGGAATTCTTTTTTTTAATGTAATATTGCTTTTTTCAATATATTTAATCTTTTCTGGATTATTTGTAAGAAGATTTATAGATGTTATTCCTAAATCTGTAAGAATATCAGTAGCAATTGAAAAATCACGAGCATCAGCAGGGAATCCCAATTTAAGGTTAGCCTCTACTGTATCCATTCCTTCATCTTGTAAATTGTAAGCCTTTAGTTTATTAATAATACCAATACTTCTGCCTTCTTGTCTTAAATAAAGAAGTATTCCTCCATATTTGTGTATATATTTCATAGCAGCATCTAATTGTTTACCACAGTCACACTTTTTAGAATGGAATAAATCTCCAGTTATACATTCTGAATGTATCCTTACATTAACATCTTTAGAAAAATCAGTATTATCACTTACCATTACTAAATGAGGCATCCAATCATTTTCGTCATCAGCGTAAGCCATTATAGTAAATTTACCCCATTCCGTAGGAAGTTTTGCCTCTATCTGTTTTTTCATTATCCTTATGTACTATCTTAGCTACAAAATTACTATAATTTAATTTATTATTTACTAGAAGTAACTTACATATATTAAAAGTTCAAAAGAATGATATTATATAAACATTGATAAGTAAATGACCTTAGAAATTTATTTAAAATTCAGTATATTAGCTGAAATTTATGAAAATTTATGGCAAAAATATTAATTGTTGAAGATGAAGAAACAATAAGAAGAGTATTAAAAAATATACTCTTAGATGAGAATAAAGATTTTGAAGTAGATGAAGCAGCGGATGGAGTAGAAGCAAAAGAATTAATAGGTAAATTTGATTATGATTTGGTTTTATGTGATATAAAGATGCCTAAGATGGATGGAGAGGAATTACTAAATGCTGTAATGATAGATAAACCTACACTCCCTTTTATTATGATTTCAGGGCATGGAACCATAGAAATTGCAGTAAATTGTATCAAAAAAGGAGCCTTTGATTATATTTCTAAACCTCCAGATTTAGGACGATTGTTAAGTGCTGTAAGAAATGCTCTAGATAAAAAAAATTTAATACATGAAAATCAAAAACTTTCAAGTCAAAACAAGATTTTGAAAAGAAAGGTAAACAAGAAATATGAAATGGTAGGAACATCCAAAAAACTGGATGATATAAAAGTTATAATAGATAAAGTGGCTCCAACAGATGCAAGGGTATTAATTACTGGCCCTAATGGTACAGGAAAAGAATTAGTAGCTCATTCTATTCATGAAAAGAGTTTACGAGCAGCAATGCCAATGATTGAGGTAAATTGTGCGGCAATTCCTTCTGAACTAATCGAAAGTGAATTGTTTGGACATATGAAAGGATCTTTTACCGGAGCTGTAAAAGATAAACAAGGTAAATTTGAACTTGCACACAAAGGTACTTTATTCTTGGATGAAGTTGGAGATATGAGTCTTTCTGCACAGGCAAAGGTATTGAGAGTATTGCAGGAAGGAAAAGTAAGTCGAGTAGGTAGTGATAGTGAAATATCTGTAGATGTAAGAGTTTTAGCTGCTACCAATAAAGATTTGAAAGAACAAATAAAAATGGGAGCTTTTCGTGAAGATTTATTTCACAGACTTTCAGTAATTGAGTTGAGAGTTCCGTCCTTAAAGGATAGAAAAGAAGACATTCCCTTACTTATTGAGCATTTTTCAAAAATAATTGCAGAAGAACAAGGAAATAAACCTAAAGAATTTGGAAAAAAAGCAATAGAAACCTTACAAAATCTAGATTGGACAGGAAATATTAGAGAATTACGTAATGTAGTAGAAAGGCTTATTATCTTAGGAGGAAATCCTGTAACTCCCGAAGATGTAAAACGCTTTTGTTAAAATATTTTATTATTAAACCAATACGAGTGTAGCATAAAAATTATTTACATACCCAATGTATAAATTGTAATGGAAAAAGGAATAATAATTTTAGATTTTGGATCACAATATAATCAATTAATTGGTAGAAGGATAAGGGAATTTGGGGTATATACGGAAATTTTACCTTTTCAAACTCCAATAGAAGAAATAATATCGCATAATCCTCAAGGAATTATTCTTTCCGGAGGACCTTCTTCTGTTAATGCCAAAGAGGCTCACTTAATAGATGAAAAAATATTTCGGTTGGGAATTCCCATTCTGGGTATTTGTTATGGAATGCAATTAACAACTAAATTACTAGGTGGGAATGTTTCCAAAGGTATTAAAGGTGAGTATGGAAAATCTGAACTAAAAGTAATAAAGCAAAATGTTTTAATTCAGGGTATTCCAGAAAAATCAACTATTTGGATGAGTCATTTTGATGAGGTAACCATTATGCCTCCCGGTTTTGAATTAATTGCTAAATCTACTCATTCAATTGCCTGCATAGCTAATGATAAAAATAAAATTTATGCCGTTCAGTTTCATCCGGAAGTTTCACATACAGAATATGGAACAGAAATATTAAAAAATTTTGTTTTTGATATTTGTAAATGTAAAAAAAATTGGAAATTAACAGATTTTATTCATTCAGAAATAAAAAAAATAAAAGAAAAAGTAGGGGATAAAAAAGTAATTTTAGGGCTTTCCGGAGGAGTAGATTCATCTGTAGCCGCAGTATTGATACATAAAGCAATAGGAGATCAGTTAACTTGTATTTTTGTGGATACAGGCTTATTAAGGAAAGATGAAGGTGATCAGGTAATGAAAGTTTATGGAGAGCATTTTAAAATGAATATAAAAAGAGTAAATGCACAAAATAGATTTTTTTCTAAGCTAAAAGGTATAAGTAATCCAGAAAAGAAAAGAAAAATAATAGGAAATGAATTTATTCATGTTTTTGACGAAGAGTCTCATAAAATTAAAGGAGTAGATTTTTTAGCCCAAGGAACTATTTATCCGGATATAATAGAATCGCAGTCAGTAAAAGGACCCTCTGCAGTTATAAAATCTCATCATAATGTAGGAGGATTACCTGAAAATATGAAATTTCAATTATTAGAACCATTAAGAGAATTATTTAAAGATGAAGTTAGGAAAGTTGGAATAGAATTAGGAATTCCTAAAGAATTAGTTTATAGACATCCTTTTCCGGGACCAGGTTTAGGAATCCGTATATTAGGAGAAGTTGATCAAGAAAAAGTAAAAATATTACAGGAAGCTGATGCTATTTTTATACAGGAATTATATAAAAATAATTTGTATGACAAAGTAAATCAGGCTTTTGTTGTATTACTTCCCGTAAAATCAGTTGGTGTTATGGGAGATGAAAGAACTTATGAATATACTGCAGTTGTTCGTTCCGCTAATACTTTAGATTTTATGACAGCTACTTGGTCAAAATTACCTTACGAATTTTTAGAAATTGTTTCTAACAGAATTATTAATGAAGTAAAAGGTATTAATAGAGTGGCTTATGATATTTCATCTAAACCTCCGGCTACCATTGAATGGGAATAGTAATAAATAAGGTAATAAATGCACACTTATAATTTTTTGTAGATTATAATTTTTTTTATTTTAATAATCTTACATAGAGTATATTTTTTGACTGGAAATATAAATTAGTTTTTAATTTTAGATAATTTAATTATGTTACAAAAAAATACTTATAAGTTTTTACAAACTTTACAAAAAAATAATAACAGAGAATGGTTTACCGAGAATAAAGCTTGGTACAAACAATCTCGTACAGATTTTGAAAAACTAGTTTCACAACTTATTCCAGCTATGGCCGAATTTGATTCGAATATTCAATATTTACAACCTAAAAAATGTATTTTTCGTATTTATAGAGATATTCGATTTTCTCAAGATAAAACTCCTTATAAAACACATTTTGGAGCTGTATTTAGTCCTGTTTTAAATAAAAAAAACGCTGGATATTATATTCACATAGATCCAACGGGTAATTTTTTGACCTGCGGACATTATATGCTGATGCCTGAAGAATTAAAAAAAATAAGAAAAGGGATTTATGAAGATTTTGATACATTTCAATCTATTATCAATCAGGAAAATTTCAAAAAAGAATTTGGAAATTTATGTATGGAAGAAAATATGTTGAAAAGAGTACCTAATGGTTTTGATAAAAATCATCCGGCTGCTGAATATTTGAAACTAAAAAATTTTTACGTTATGAAATCCTTTTCAGATAAAAAGTTATTTACTGAAAATTTTATTGACTATGCTGTTTCAATTTTTAAAGAAATGCAACCTTTAAATGATTTTTTAAATAATTTATTAGAAGAATAATATTTCTTTATTGTATGGTAAAAAGGTTTATTTCATTAAGTGAAGATTCTGTAACTAATAGGAGATGAAAAATTAAAATATATAACCGTTCATAGTCTTATAAAAAATACATTAAATTCAAAAAATATATCTCTTCTTTATTTACTATCATTTAAAGTGATAGAGAGTAGTAGTTTCTCTTGTTTATAGTTAATATAAGCCTTTATTCTAAATTTTAAATTAATAGACCTTTATAATTTATTTTTAGATTAAAATTAAGGGTAGAGTAAATATTTTTCACGTATTATTTTAAATTTATCAAGATCTTTTTTCCATGTTTTTTTAATTTGTTTTTCAGATTTTCCGGCTATTATTTGTTCTCTTAATTGGTTTGTTCCAGCCAGTTTATCAAAAAAAATATTTTTATTAAAAAAAGAATATCCTGCAGGTAAATCTGTACTATTAGTACTATTATAATATATTGTAAGTAACCAATCCAGGTTTATTTCAGAAAGAAAAGGCATATTTCTCAAATCATGACCGTAACAAACCAGCCCATTATATAAAGGATTCTTATTTCCATGGTTAGGTTTAGGAATAAATTCATAAGAATACGCTGAATTATATGGAGAACCAAATACTTCAAAAGGAAAATCGGTACCTCTTCCCACACTTACATTAGTACCTTCAAAAAAACATAAGCTGGGATATAAATTTATGGCATGGTCTGTTTTCAAATTTGGTGAGGGGTGTATTGGTAAAGAATATCTTAACTTATGATTATAATTCTGAAGTTTGATTATAGTTAAGTCACAAGAAATTTTGTTTTTCAACCACTTTTCACCATTGATCATTAACGCATATTCACCAATAGTCATTCCATAAACTACAGGAACATTATGCATACCCACAAAAGAACGATATTCATCTTTTAAAACAGGTCCGTCTATATAGTGAGCATTAGGATTAGGTCTGTCCAATACAATCACTGGTATGTTATTTTCAGCTGCTGCTTCCATAACATAATGTAAAGTAGAAATATAGGTGTAGAATCTTACTCCTACATCTTGAATATCAAATAGAATAACATCAATATTTTTTAATTGCTTTGCGGTTGGTTTTTTATTTTCTCCGTATAAAGAAATTATTTCTATATTAGTTTTTGGGTCTATTTCATCCTTTACTTGTTCTCCGGCATCTATATTTCCTCGAAAACCATGCTCAGGGGATAAAATTTTACTTATATTTATTTTTTTTGTTATAAGAAAATCGATAATTGATAAAGTGTCTATTCCTTGAGCCCGAGCACACCCCCCGTTTGTATCTGCATTATATATATACGGTATCATCACTATTCCTGTTTGATTAGTTACAATGGCAATTTTTTTATTTATAAGAAGAGGAAGGTATTTATCTACTTGATCAGCACCCGTAATAATTTTTTCATTTGTATATTTTTCCACAGTTTTTTTGTCCTGTGCAGATAAGGAAATAAAACAAAAACAGAAAAAAATAAGTAACAAATAAGTATATTTGAAGAAAATTGAAAAATTGGGTTTTACTTGGTTCATATCAAAAAGAATTGCCTTTTCCAAAGGTAATAAAAAAAATTTATCACAGATCATTATTCGTATTGGACAGACGGCAGTAGCTATTGGTATTATAGTATCGGTAATAACTTTAGCTATCGGATTAGGGTCTAAAAAAGCAATTAAGCAGAAAATGGCCGATTTTAACGGACATATTACAATTCGTAGTTATGATAGTAATAATTCATTCAACAGTTCCCGTTTAAATAAAAAAAGTGTTCAGTTAAATCATATAAAAGAGAATGGTGAAGTATCCAAAATTCAAGAATATGCTACAAAAAGTGGAGTTATACGAACTCAAACAAGTTTTGCCGGAGTTATATTGAAAGGGGTTTCATCAGATTTTGATAGGGATAGGTTTGAAAAATTTATGGTTAAAGGGTCTATCCCTCAATACTCTGTAAATGAGATTAGTAATGAAGTAATAATGTCAGAAAAAATAGCTAAAGAATTAAATTTAGATATTAATTCTTCATTTATTATGTTTTTTGTTAAAGAAAATCAAGATCCTGTATACAGAAGGTTTATACTAAAAGGATTGTTTAGAACAGATATTAAGCAAATAGATGATGTTTTCCTAATAGGTGATATACAACATATTCAGAAGTTAAATAAATGGAATAGGGGAGATATTGGGGGGTATGATATATATATTAAAGATATTGAGGATTTAGATTCCGTTTTTAATAATATCGAAGAATTTGTGGGATATAATAATTTTGCTGAAAAGGCAACAACCACATTCTCACAAATTAATGACTGGATCCAAATTTTTGATACTAATATTCTTATTATTCTTACCATTATGATGGTAGTAGTCGTAATTAATATAATAATGGTTTTATTAATATTAATTATTGAGCGCACTAATTCTATAGGTATGTTAAAAACACTAGGAGCCTCCAATAGAAAAATTAGAAAAATATTTATTAATTACACCCTTTTTATAATGTTGCCAGGATTAATAATAGGGAATGTTATTGCTATAGTCTTGCTTTATATCCAAAAGTATTTTGAAATAATAAAGTTAAATCCGGAAAATTATTATGTAAGCACAGTACCTGTATATATTAATTTTTTCCATATTCTCATTATATCAGGATCGGCTTTAGTTATTAGTGGTTTGGTTTTATTGATTCCTTCTTACCTCATTTCTAAAATAACCCCAATAAAGGCTATAAAATTTCAGTAAAATGAAGAAAAAGATAAAAATGGATAATCAAAAACTTCTTTCAATGTTGTTATTACAGTTTTTCTTTTTCCAGCTTTTAAAAATGAGTAAAAATATTATTGGAAATTGGTATTTCCCATTATTGATAAAAATAAAATTTTTACAGAATACAGTTTTAGGTTCTATTAAATTTTCAGTAGGGGATGTCTTATATCTTTTATTTTGTATTTTACTTTTATATTGGATAATAAAGATAGTCGTTGGTTTGGCAAAAAAGGATAAATTGTCTGTAAAATCTTATACTATAAAAATATTATGGACAATTAATATATTTTATGGCTTATTTATGCTATCTATAGGGTTATTGTATGGATATAATAATTTCCCTCAATACCATGTGAAAGAAGAGAAAATATTTCTTAATGAATATAAGATAGTAGCCAATGTTCTATTAAATGATTGTAGGGAATTAAGAAAAAAAGTTACCGTAGATAAAAAAAACAATTTTTGGGTAGATGAAAATAAAATGATTCAAACATTATATTGGGAACAAAATGCTTTTTATAATTCACCTAAACAAAAACCTAATGTTAAAGAATCTTTTTTTAGTTCTGTAATGAAAAAATTGGGAGTATCAGGGTATTATAATCCCTTTACAGGAGAAGCACAGATTATTAAAGGTTTACCGGGTACATTTTTACCTTTTACTTTAGCTCATGAAATGGGCCATCAGGCAGGAGTAGCACCAGAAAATGAAGCTAATTTTTATGCATTTTATATGGGGGAATCCTCTTCAAATGTAAACTTTCAATATAGTATAAAGTACAAAGCCCTAAAGTATATTTTAAGAGAAATATATCCGTACGATCATGATTTCGTGAAAAGAATACTTAATAATTATTCAGAAGGAATGAAAAGAGATAGAGCATCAGAAAAAAAGTATTATGAAGAAAACCATGGTTGGGGAGCAGATGTTTTTAGCTTTATGAATAATACATATCTAAAATCTAATAATCAGGATGGAATTATAGCCTATAATCAAGTGGCTGGAATGATTGTCAGTTTTTATAAAAAAAATTATTCTAATCTTTTTATCCAAAAAGAGAATTCAATACCAGACATTTATTAATCAATATTTAATTAAGTAGTATTTTATGATTAAGTGTCAAATTGCGTTGTTTTTTGTTTACTCTTAATTAAATTTAGAAATATTTTTTTAATAAGTTATATTTTTTAGCATTTACATTTAATGTTTAAATTTGTTTTTATAATCTAAATTTACTTATGGAATATTTACTCTTATTTATTATTATTTTAGTTTTTTATATAATTTTTTTGAAAATAAATAAAAATGTTAACTTGTTAAAACAAGACATAAAAAATTTAAATAATAAATTAGATGATATTTTAAATTTAGTTAAAGAAAAAGATGTATCTAATATTTCAGAAAAAACATCCAAGTTTGAAAATCTAATCCCTTCAGAAATAAAAGAAAAAAAATTAAACCCTTCACAAGCTAATATTTCTATACCAACAAAACCTTTAATTGATGATAAAAAGAAAGATATTCCAAAATATGAAAATAGCCCAATTCTTAAACAAAAAGTAAAAAGAAAAAAATCTTCATTTGACTTAGAGAAGATTTTGGGTGAAAATATTTTAAGTAAAATAGGTATTACTACCTTAATATTAGGAATAGCTTATTTTGTTAAGTATGCAATAGATCGTAATTGGATTGGAGAAAAAGGCCGTGTGGGTATAGGTATTATAATAGGATTAATTATTATAGGTATCGCTCATAAATTAAGAAAAAAATATCTTTATTTTTCAGGGATTTTAGCAGGTGGAGGAATTTCAGTTTTATATATAACGGTAACCATAGCTTTTAGAGAATACCAACTTTTTTTTCAAAATACTGCATTTATTATTTTAATAGCAATTACTGTTGGAGCAGTTTTTCTTTCAATTTACTATAATCATAAAGTTATTGCTATATTTTCCATTTTAGGAGGTTTTGCCTCACCTCTTTTAGTAAGTTCAGATAATGGGAACTATTCTACATTATTTTCATATATACTGATTCTTAATACAGGAATGTTAATTTTAGCATATAAAAAGAAATGGATAGTTGTAAGTGTATTAAGTTATATTTTTACATATCTTTTTTATATTTCATGGATAGTTTTATCATATACCATAAAGGAAAGAAACGGAGCAGTTATTTTTGGGTTATTATTTTTCATACAATTTTATGTATTAGTTTTAATTGAGTATTTTAAAATTAGAACAATAAATTTTTTTCAGGTATTTATTATATTAAGTAATAATTTTTTGTTATATATAGTTCTTTTCTCTCTTTTTGAACCTGCTATGCAAAGTTTGATTACTCTCTTTATGGCTGTCATAAATTGTATACCTATTTTATTATTGATAAAAATAAAGGAACAAAAAACATTATTTTTCCGTTTATTAATAGGCATTGTTATTTCTTTCATCAGTTTGACTATTCCTGTAAAATTTAATGGGGAAGCAATTACTATGTTTTGGGGAGTAGAAGCTGTTCTTTTAATATGGCTTTTTAGAAAAACACAAATTGAAATTTTTAAATACAGTTTTTTACTTTTACAATTATTAACCTTATTTGCTTTAAGTATAGATTATTATAAAGCTTATATATCAAGTATAGAAAAGTTGCCTATTATCATAAATTCTATATTTATAACGGGAGTTTTAGTTATAGGTTATTTATGCATTAGTTTATTTATATTAAAAAAAGTGAAAAATACCTCAATAAAAATTTTCCAAATAAATATATGTAATATATGTCAGTTAAGAATGTGTTTAGGAGGAATCTTATTACTTTTGCTTTTTATTATTCCTTTTTCAGAATTAACTTATCAAATTTGTCAATATTACTTTAATAATTACGGATTATACTTAATTCAAGGGGTATATATATATTTATTTATTCTCATATATATACTTGTGAAAAAATATCAATTAAAAAAAGGATTTTATTATTTTTTTCTTATTTTATCCGTAATATACTCTATAGTCTATTTAAGAGGCATTGTTTTTACATATATAGAAAATAAAACATCTGATTTTTTATATAGTGTTTACATATTACATATATTAACAATACCTGCGTTCATTATTTTACAGAATTATCTTTTTAAGAATAGTATATTCAAAAATAGAGATATAATTTATTGGATAATTTTTTCAATATCAATTTTGGCATTAAGCTTCGAAATAGATAATATTGTTTTATTATTTTATTCAAAAAGTGTATTAGAAAATGTCCATACAATTGTATATTCCATAATTTGGGGGATCATCGCTTTACTAATGATAATAATAGGTATAAAGCAAAAAAAATTAATTTTCAGAAAAATTTCTATGTTTCTTTTTATTCTGATTATTTTTAAGCTTTATTTATATGATGTTTGGAAAATGCCACAAACAGGTAAGATTATTTCCTTTGTTTTATTAGGTATAATATTATTAACAACTTCATTTTTATATCAGAAATTAAAAGTTTTAGTTAATAGTGAAAAAGAAGAAAATAAAGATGAAAAAAATAATTTGCATTAAAATGAGAATAATTTTTAATATCAATAACTTTGTAAAAACATATTTTAATTTTATGCAAAAAGCTTTTACTTTGCTTATATTATGTCTGTGTATTACATCATGTGCAAGAATGGGTACTCCTAGTGGTGGGCCTAAAGATATTACTCCACCAAAATTTTTAGGCTCAAAACCAGATACTTTATCAACTAAAGTAGATAAATCTATCAAAGAAATTATATTAAATTTTGATGAATATGTCCTTGTAAAGGATATTTCAAAACAAGTAATCATATCTCCACCTCTCAGAACTCCTCCCACTATAGAACCTTCTACAATAGCACGCAAGTATGTTTCTGTAAAATTTTATGAACCTTTGAATGAAAATACCACTTATACGATAAATTTCGGCTCTAGTATACAAGATAACAATGAAGGAAATAAGCTGAATAATTTTTCTTATATTTTTTCGACGGGTGAAGTAATCGATAGTTTATGGCTATCAGGTAAAGTTCAACAAAGTTTAGAACAAACTGTACCTCTTACAACCCTCGTTTCTCTATACAAAATAGAAAAAGATTCATTAGGAAAAGATTCTGTTGATTTAAAAAGAAAACCCTATTATATTACAAAGATTGATTCTGCTGGTAATTTTAAATTAAATCATTTACATGAAGGAAGATACCGTTTAATAGCTTTTAATGATCTTAATTCTAATTTAATTATAGATCCGGATAAAGAAATTGCAGGTTTTTCAGAAGATATAATAAATCCTATATCATCTTCTCAATACAGTTTAGTATTATCTCCTATAAAACAAAAATATAAAGTAATAAGTGCAGAACAATCAGGGCAGGGGATTATTAAGTTTAAATTTAAAGGAAATCCTAAAGAGGTTGAAATAAAATCCTTAGAAAAGAAATTTCCCCCTCTAAAAATACAACATATCAATTTTTCAGATAGTTTATTTGTTTATTTTGACAATAAAGAGATTAAAAACATTAATAAAAAAGGGCAAATCAAATTTCTTGTTCAATATCAGAATAAATCAGATACCCTAAAAACTATATATGATAAACAACTAAATACTAAATTATCATTTGTTCCTGAAGAAAAAGAAATTACCCCATCTAATTATTTTACACTAAATTCAAGTACATATATTTCAGAAATTAATAAAAGCAAAATAGAAGTCTTTAAAAACAAAGAACCATTAAATTTTACTGTTGAAAAAGATTCCTTAAACTCTAATAAAATCAATATAAAATTTCCTATAAATTTTGATACTCAATATAGTATTAAAATTTATGCAAACGCATTTAAAGACTTTTTAGGACAAGAAAATACAGATACTTTATCCTACAGTATTCAAACCAAAAAACAAACAGAATTAGGTAATTTAAGCATAAAAATACAAAATAAGCCAACGTCTAAATTCTTTTTTCAACTATTAACAGAAAAATATCAAATTATTGAAAACCTATATGGAGATAATGATTTGTTTGAATTTAAAAATTTATTACCGGGCAAGTATCTGATTCGCATTTTAGTAGATGAAAATAATAATGGGCTTTGGGATACAGTTGATTTAGATGATTTCAAACCTGCAGAAAAAACATATCTCTATAATAGTCCCATAGATGTTCGTGCATTGTGGAATATTAATGAAACTTGGATATTATAGGTTTTAAATTGGTTTATTTTTTGTAGAGAATAAAAGGATAAACTAATTTAAAATTAAAACGAAATGAAAAAGGTATTGATCATTATTGTAATTGTGTTTGTATTTATGCAGTTCTTTAGGATAGATAAAAATAATCCGATTGTAAAGCCAGAAGAAAATTATGTAACTATTACACATGCTCCTAAAGAGGTAGAAAGTATTCTTAAAAGTTCATGTTATGATTGTCATTCAAACGAATCAAAATATCCTTGGTACACAAATATAGCACCCATTTCATGGTATGTAAAAGACCATATAAATGAAGGTAGGTCTTATTTGAATTTTTCTGAGTTTGGAAGATATAATAACTATCAAAAAAAACATATTTATGAATCACTCTATGCAGCTGCGAATGAGGGTTGGATGCCTTTAGATAGTTATTTATGGATACATAAAGACGCAAAATTATCGTCTAAAGATAAAAAAATACTGAAGGAATGGTTTTCAAAATTCGTATCTGAAGATAAAAAAGGGTAAATAATATGATATCTTTAAAAAAAGGAGATCTTATTGTTATTGTTGCTCCTGCCGGAGTAGTACAATTTGAACAAATAAAATCTACAATAGACAAAATTCTCTCTAAAGGTTGGAACTACGAGATAGGCAAAAATACATTTAATCATTATACATTTGGATATAATTATTCAGGAACACCACAAGAAAGGGCAGAAGATATGCAATGGGCTCTAGATCATCCTAAGGCAAAAGCTATTTGGTGTGCCAGAGGCGGATATGGAGGCGTGCAAATTATAGATTCATTAAATTTTGATAAATTTAAAAAATATCCTAAATGGTTAATAGGATATTCTGATAATACAGTGTTTCATCAACATATGAATAGAAGAAAGATACAAACATTACATGCAACAGTATGCAAACCCCTTTCTCAGGGGCATTCTGAAGAGTCTTACCTTTCTATCTTTGATGTGTTGGAAGGGAAATCTCTACAATATAATATTCCACCTTCCATTTTTAATCAGATAGGAGAATGTAAGGGTATAATTACAGGAGGAAATTTATCTATTTTATATAGTTTGATCGGAAGTAAATCTCAAGATAACTATAAAAATAAAATACTTTTTATAGAAGATTGGTATGAGAATTATTATCATATAGACAGAATGCTTATAGCTATGGAAAGGGCAGGAATTTTTATGGGAATAAAAGGTTTAATTGTAGGAGCATTTACTAAAATGGATGATGAAAAAAATAATAAGAATTATCATGAATCATTTGATGAAGATGTTTATAAAATAATATCGGAAAGATTTAAAAAATATGATATACCAAAAATCTTTGGCTTTCCTTCCGGACATATATATGATAATAGAGCTATAATTTTAGGTGGAATGATAAATCTTCAAGTAGATAATTTAAAAGTAGTTTTGACTAATAAAATATGAAATTTTAGTTTGAAAATATAATTTTCTTTTTAATTATATAATTTACAGAAGAAACTAAAAATATTGCCATACCTTTACATAACACAATATCTCCTATAGTTATTATTCCAAAGTTTGCAGGTTTATAAATAAATGAATGGAAAAAACCAAAAATAGCCCAACTTAGAAACATTGTAATTATAGAAAGAATAAGAAATAATGAAAATTCCTTTTTCTTTGAATGTTTACCTCTTTCAAAAACAAAGTAAATACTAAAAAAATAATTACTGAGTATACCACTACCCGTAGATAAAATATTTGATAAAGGATAAGCATTTGTTTTATTTTCAAATGAAAATAAACGAGGAAGTATTTGGGGAAGGCTTAGTAACTTCATTAATGAAATTTCAATAATAGCACTTAATACTCCTGCAATAAAAAATAAAGTAATTTGTTTTTTATGTTTTTTTATAGATTGAATCACGTTTATTATTCTGATAAATGCTTACAAAATTAACTTTTTTAACTTAAAATCCTAGAAAACTAATGATAAAATTTTATATAAAAATAATTAAATTGCAGTTTTTTTAATGTTAAATAGACATTACATTTACTATGTCCATAAAAGATTATAAAAAATATACACCTGAAAATTTCATAGGAAAAACTCCTAAAGAACTAGGTTATTTTTTTCCAGCAGAATTTACAACTCATAAAGCTACATGGCTATCCTGGCCACATAAAGAATTATCTTGGCCCGGAAAAATAGAAAAAATATATTTACCTTATGCAAAATTTATTGCAGAATTAACAAAAGGTGAATTAGTAAACATTAATGTAGTAAGTGTTGAAATGAAGGAATTTGCACTTACATATATAAAGAAAACAACAGCTAATTTAGATAAAATTAATTTTTATATCCATCCTACCAATGATGCATGGTGTCGAGATCATGGGCCCGCATTTCTTATAAATCCAGGTGCTGTTAAATATAAAAAAGCAATAGTGAATTGGGAATATAATGCATGGGGAAATAAATACCCACCATATGATTTGGACAATCAAATACCACTATGTATAGCTAAAGAAAATAGATTACCTGTTTTTTCTCCGGGAATTATTATGGAAGGAGGAGCGGTGGAATTTAATGGGAAAGGTACCGTTTTAACTTCCAAATCCTGTTTATTAAATAAAAATAGAAATCCAAAATTGTCACAATCAGAAATTGAAAAATATCTGAAAGATTATTATGGAGTTGAACAAGTTTTATGGATTGAGGAAGGCATAATAGGAGATGATACAGACGGACATATAGATGATACTGTCCGATTTATTAATGAAGACACCGTTTTAACAGTAGTTGAAGCTAATCCTGAAGATGAAAATTATAATATTCTGCAAAATAATTTATCTCAGTTAAAAAGAATGAAATTACTTAATGGAAAATCTTTAAAAGTAATTGAATTACCAATGCCGGAACCTGTATTTTATCAAGGAGAAAGATTACCGGCTTCTTATGCTAATTTTTATATAGCTAACACAAGTGTTATCGTTCCTATTTATAATTGTGAAAATGATACAATAGC
Source organism: Apibacter adventoris (assembly GCF_002964965.1). Lineage (NCBI taxonomy): Bacteria > Pseudomonadati > Bacteroidota > Flavobacteriia > Flavobacteriales > Weeksellaceae > Apibacter > Apibacter adventoris. The sequence continues at coordinate 55,249 of NZ_PSZN01000010.1, read as the reverse complement.
ACTAGAAATCATTCAAGAACATTTTCCAGATAGAAAAGTAATAGGGATAGATTCTACTGATATTATATGGGGATTAGGCAGTTTCCATTGTTTGAGTCAGCAAGAACCAGCGATATAAATAAGAGAATTTATTATTATGAGTATTAGAAAGGCCTATATTTCTGATTATTATAATATTAAAAAATTATTAGATCAGTTAGATTATCCACAAACAGAATCTTTTGTGAAAAAGAAAATGGAAATCTTATTAAACCATCCCGACGCAGAGTTATTAGTTTACGAAGTAAACGAAAAAGTTGTGGCTTTTATATCTTTACATTACATACCTCAAATAGCAAGAGAAGGGGATTATTTAAGAATAAATTATTTTGCAGTAGATCAAGATTTCAGAAGTAGGGGTATCGGAAAAGAAATAGAAGAATATTGTGTGAAATTAGCTCAAGAAAAAAAGTGCGATAGAATTGAGCTACATACTCAGGAACGTAGAAAATTAGCGCAGAAATTTTATGCACGTCAGGGATATAAAGAAGATCCTAAATACTTAGTTAAGATTTTAAAAAATAAAAATACTTAAATATTAAAAAATATAACTTTATCATTTATATTATCAATATACCCCTATAATGTTATTTTAATAATAATTTTTCAATAATAAATTTACTATTCTCATTTCAATGGTTTTGTTTTAATAAAAGGAGGATGATAATATTAATAATGCGAAAAGTCATGTAATTTGTCTTTTTTATAAAAGAAGAAATCAATTAAAAATTCAGAGTATAATAAAACTCAAACATGGATATAAAAAAACGGCTACAATACCTATCGATAACTATAATTAAATATAGCCTAATTAAATGTAATATAAATGATATAATAATGCTATAAAATTTACATTTCGTTTTACCGCCTATAAATAAAATAAATTTTATACTTATCTTAAAGAGATAAGCTCTAAGCAATTAAATAAAGGTTCAGGATATACACCTAATGCGATAATTAAAACAATAACGATTATAGCAACTAGATTATAGGTAAAAGGAGCTTTTTTTGCCACTGTTAATTCTTTATATTCGGAATTAAAATACATGGCTATAATTATTTTTAGATAATAAGCAATACTTATAGCAGAACCTAAGATAGCAACAATAACCAAAATAGGTTGAGTTTTTAAAGTTTGAGTAAATAAACTAAATTTAGCAATAAATCCGGAAGTTAAAGGAATACCGGCCATTGATAAAAGAGAAATAGTTGTAGTTAATGCTAAAATAGGTTGTTTTTTAGCTAAACCATTAAACATACATATATCAGTCATACCATGTGATACTCTTTCAATATAAATTAAACTGGCAAATACCCCAACAGTAGATAAAGAGTATGCTAATAAATAGAAAGCTAAAATATATATAGAATTGGCATCCGAATTAAAATAAATAAGAAGTAAATATCCGGCATGAGATATACTTGAATAAGCCAACATCCTTTTAGCATTCCTTTGCAAAACACCAATAATATTGGCAGTAAGTAAAGTTATAATTGCTAAGTAGAATATAATGTATTGCCAATCGTTCAGTTGACCTACAAAAACAAATTCTAATAATTTATATAGAGCAACAAAACCGCATATTTTTATTACAGAAGCCATAAAAGCAGTAATTAGAGAAGGGGAACCTTCATAAACATCCGGTGCCCAGAAATGAAAAGGAGCAATAGATATTTTAAAAAGTAAACCTACTAACATAAGAATAATCCCTGTAATATATATTGTAGGAAAATGCAATGTATTGATACTATATTGTCTGATAGTAGAAATGTCAAAAGAACCGGTAGTACCATATATTAAAGCTATTCCAAATAACAAAAAACCTGTAGCAAAAGCCCCCATTAGAAAGTATTTAATTGAAGCTTCATTGGATCGTAAATCTATTTTATTACTTCCGGCTAAAACATATAGAGGAATAGATAAAATTTCTATTCCAAGGAATAAGGTTACAAGATTTTGAAAACTAAAGAGTATAATTCCTCCACAAAGGGAAAATAATAAAAGGCTGTAAATTTCTGCCTGATGGTGGTCTATCAATTTAAAAGCAAATCTCCCTAATGCAAAAATTAATAAAGTAGTGATAATTGAAATTTGTGTAAATATTTGAGCACTATGATCAAAATTGAACATAAACTTATATTGTTCAAAAAAAGAAAAATCTCCATAAAAAGTACCCATAAAAGCTATAATTAAACCCATAATGGATATCGGCTGAGAGTATTTTCCTGTCCCTAAAACTCCTGAATATAACGCTAAAATAGCTGTTATAAATAGTATAATAATAACACTCATTTAAATTACGATTTACTTTACCTAGTTTGTAGGAGGCAAAGTTAATATATTTCATTCAAAGTGCGAAATTTAAGTAATCAATTTTGTGCTAGTAAAAAAGAATAATTTATCAAATAAAATATATTCATTTACAGACTTTAATAAAGAACAAATCGGCATCAAATAATAATTGTGAATAACACTTTTAATTTATAATAAAGAAAAAATAATAATTTAGGGAAGTAAATAAAAATCTTCCACAAATAAGTTTGTGGAAGAATAGATACTTAATTTTAAATTTATTTTAAAAATTCAAAATGAGCTGGCATTACACCCGTTGTTTGCGAATTTTTTAAATTACCGTTTTTATCAAACCAAAATATTTTTCCGGGGTTGACGTAATTTGATGCATCTCCTATAAATATATCGCCATTCTCTTTATTAATAACTAAACCATAAGGAGACTCAATTTTATTTTTATCTGCTTCACTAATAAAACTTCCTGAAATTTTTTCTTTGGTAATAATATTGATTTTACCATAAGTACTTTTAGGTTGGTTTGTAGACCAGTCAACGCTATAATAATAAAGTTCATTTCCATAGAAATCAAAATTGCTTACCGGAATATTTATAGTTTTAATTACAGTATCCGTAGATGGATCAATAGCAGAAATACTTCCTGGTATTGTTTTATAATTTCCTAAGGAAGTTATCCATATTACATTATTCTTATCTTTTTTAACTTTGGAAAGATTAGTAGCCACTTCTATTTTTTTTATTTCTTTAAAACTATCGAGATCAATAATAGATACTCTATTATCATAGTTTGTAAGATATCCTCCAGAGTTAGCTACATAGAGTTTATTATTGGCAATCGTAAGCCCTTCCGGTTGATAACCTACAACAACCTTATCTTCCGTATTCTTTATATTTGCAGTGTCAATTCTATAGACATACCCTAATTGTTTAGTGCCAACCATAGGTCCCGCATAAGAAGTGATGTATGCATATTGATTGTGAAAAGTGATATTTCGTCCATTTGCTATACCCTCAATTTTTCCTATATGCTCTCCGGTTTTTAAATTGATAACCTCTACATAATTAGAAGCGTTTACAACAATATATAATCTGTTTCCATAAGCAGCAATATCATTCCCTGTATCTCCTAAACCTGCTTGTTGTGGATTTATTTGAGTAAAAAAAGATAAGGTATATTTGCCGGTATTAAAATTCCAAAAATCTAAAGTAGAATTATTTTGTCCATATACCCCTTCGTTTAAAATATAAATACCGGAAGATTGTTTGTTTATAACTGGAGGAGAATTGTTCCAATCATCATCATCATTACACCCTATTAAGCTAAAGAGTGGTAGTAAAAGAAAAAGTAATTTTTTTAGTTTCATATTATTAATTTTTATATGTTAATTTTAAGTGAAAGCCTGTAATTTCGTCCGGGCATAGGATAGTTTCTTACAATTGCGTATTGTTTATTAAAAATATTATTTATTTCGATTCCTGCTTTTAGGTTCATAATTTTTAAAGAAATATCATGTGTTAATGAGAAATCATGAGTATACCATTCTTTCTCATAATTAGCAGGAATATTAGCCGGCTGGTTATATCTTTCTCCTGTATAAATAAAACTGTAATTCAGATTCCATTTTTTATATAAAATACTTATCAATAAACTTCCACTATTCCATGGTATATATGGAATCTGATTTTTGTAATTATATAGAGTAGGGGAAGATATATCCTGAGCATCTTCATAGGTATATGTTGCTTTTAGATTTAGTAATAGGTTTTTGTATAGTTTGTAGGAGGTTAAGGCCGATATATCGATTCCGCGTATACGAACTTTTCCTAAATTTAACATAGTCCAGCGAAATTGTTGACCTTTAGGATATGCTATAATTTTATCTCTAACTTCGTTATAATAAACATCTGTTTCTAATTCTACCTGATAAAATATCCCAGAGTTAAAATATTTGCTATAATTAATGCCTGCATCATATTGGGTGGTATATTCAGGTCTTAAAAGAGAGTTTCCGAAATCTGTATAATATAAGTCGTTAAATGTAGGCATTCGGAATATTCGCTTATAAAATGCATGAACATCAAAATCTAAAGCTCTGAATGGTTTAAAATAAATAAAAACAGAAGGTGTATATTCCTTTTTGTTTGGAGATGCTTGAGATAAAGAAGTTTTTTTAATTTTTTCCTGAATATAAGTACCTAGCAAACTAGCCTGAAATTTAAATCTAGAAAAATGTAAAGAAGTAGCTGCGGCAATTAGTTCCGAATTTCTATCAGGGAATGCAAAAAAAGGAAGATCTGCATCTAAACTGTTATATTGATAATCTGCTGATAATGAGGCATCCCAAAATGAAAAAAACGAATATTGCTGAACCCATGAAAAATAAAATTCCTTCTGTTTGAAAGTATTGTTTATATATTTGCTTTTAATATCGTTTTGCAGGTAATGTGTATGATCATAGGCATATTTTGCATTAAAAGAAAATTTATATTTAGAAGTAATTTTTTTTTCTAAAGATCCTTGAATAAAAAAATTTCTGTCCCATTGTTTTTCATATCTATGGTATACATTTTTAACAATTGCTCCTGGAATTTGTCTTTCAGAATCATAATAATAAGCTTTGATATTCCATATTCCTTTAGATAATTTACCAAAAAGTCCAGCTTCTGCCCGAAAGGCGTTTATATTTCCATTTTGACGAATTGCTGTGGTATCCCATATGATCGATCCATTACTGGCTCTTTCACTTTGGCGGAATTTGTATTTTCCGTTGGAATTAACATATTCAAAATTTAAAGATGAATTTAGAGATTCAGATAATTTCTGTTCCCAATTAATAGAAGGATTTATTAAATTAAAGGACCCGGAACGGTAGTTCATACTTAAATTTGTTTTCTTCTGTTCTTTAAATTGAGGAATTTTGCTTTTTAAATAAATGCTGCTTGCAGATCCAAAATCTTTTGCAGGTTGGAATATTTCGCTTTTTTGTCCATTGTAAAGAGATATAGATTCTAGATTATCTAATGAAAATTTTCCTAAATCTACGGTCCCATTTTGAGCGTTACCTAGCTGAATACCATCATAAAAAACTCCCACATGTTGACTTCCCATTCCTCTGATATTTACGGTTTTCATTCCACCGACTCCTCCATAATCTTTGAGTTGAACCCCCGAAAAAAATTTAAGCGCATCAGCTACAGATAGGCTGTTTAAAGTTTCCAATTCTTTACCCTCTAATTTTTGATAAGGAATAATTGCATTTTTTTCAATTTTTCCGATAGAAATGACCTCGGGGATTTCAAGTATTTGTGTAGTATCTTTTTTTTCCTGAGAAAATACAATTAAACAAGGAATACAGATACACAGAAATATTAAAAAAATTGTAGAATTGTATTTAGTCATTTGTAAGCCAATCTGTTATAATATTAAGTAATATATTATTAAAGGCTAACATGAAATATAAACAGAAAAAGTAATCTGTAAAAAACTTTTAGATGTTTTAGCTTCATTCCACGAAAGCGTTTAACTTATATCATTTTCAGAATTGGCAGGTTTTCTGACTTACTTCATTTTAAGAAAACCTTCCCAAATATTAAGCTATTCAGTGGTTGTTTTTTTATTCTTAAAACTATTTAGAAGCTTACAGCAGCGGGCCTGTTTTGGATTTTCACCAAATTCCCTATTAAGTTTAATATTTTATATATAAAAAACACCAAAACTCAACAAATATAAAAAAATTATTTAAAAATGTATTTATTTTTCAATTCTTATAAATTTGTTAAATTAGCACATTGCAAAATTTAAAAATATAGATTTGTTGCATGAATATTCAACTTCCAGATAAATTATATTATTCTATAGGAGAAGTATCTAGAGCTTTTAACGTAAATACATCTCTAATTAGGTTCTGGGAAAAAGAATTTGATATAATTTCTCCTAAAAAAAATAAAAAAGGAGATCGTTTTTTTACGCCAAAAGATATAGATAACCTAAAAATTATTTATCATTTAGTTAAAGAAAAAGGTTATACTTTAGAGGGAGCAAGAACGGTTTTACAAACGGAAAAGAATTTAGAAAAAAAAATTGAAATTATAACAAGGCTGCAAGCAGTAAAATCCGAATTATTAAAACTTAAAAATTTACTTGAAGATTAACAATATAAATATAATAATTTATGAAATTACCAAAATTTTTAATGGCAGATAACTCTGATTTTCCTGATGATTTATATGTCGTTCACACCGAGTTTCCTAGGTTTATTTTAAATGTTGAAGAGGAAGAAGTTGAATGGTTTGATGAGTTAGAAGGTGAGGAAGAAGAAATAACTAATGAAGTAAATCATCTTATACAACAAGCATTTGACTTTTGTGATGATGAAATTGATAAATATGAAGAAGAAGAGGAATAATTTATTTTAATATATCCAATCAAAAAGCTGTATCTTATTGATACAGTTTTTTTGTAAATAAAAAATTATATTGCAATTTAATTATTTTACTTTAAATTAATTACACGAAATTTTGTTTTTGTTATAGTATAATCTCATGCTCATATAGATATTTATATAAGAAACAATTGTTTTAATTTCTTATATATTCATATATTATATTAAAAATTATTGTTAGTTATAATAATGATAACTCATTAGAATTCTGTTCTATAAATTTTACATTTTAAAGTTTAATAAATATTTTTCAATATAATTAAAAAAAATATAAAATATAATTTATAACTTTGTTTTTCAAAGTACTTTATATATGAATAGTAATTTAAACCCTTTAGAAAGTATTCAGGAGATTAGAACTTATATTAAGAAATCTTCTCAATTTTTAAGTATGAGTGGCTGGAGCGGGATTTGGATAGGTTCATGTGGCCTAATATCTGGTTTTATTGCTATTTATTTAGTAAAAACAACTTTCATTCCGCCATCCAAATCTAGTTCTTATAATGTTTTATTATATTTAGCATTGATCACCTTATTTTTAGCCGTTATCGGAGGAATTTATTTTTCAATAAGAAAAGTTATAAGAAAGGGAGAAAAACTAATAAACCATGTATTTAAAAGAATGTTTATAAATTTTTCTATACCCTTGTTTACTGGTGGGATGGCTTCTATTGCTCTTATAAATTATAATTGTACAATTTTAATACCTTCAGCTACTTTAATTTTTTATGGATTGTCTTTATTTACAGTATCTAGAGATACTTTAGATGAAGTAAGAATAGTCGGAATATTAGAAATAATGTTGGGTATATTATCCACTTTTTTCATCACTTATTCTTTAATATTTTGGATTATAGGTTTTGGGGTATTACATATAATTTATGGTATAATTTTGTGGAAAAAATATGATTGAAAAGAAAATATATAATGGAGCCTATTAATATAAATAGTTTAAATAAAATATTTGATAATCGTATTCGTGTTGGAATTATGAGTATACTTTCAGTAAATTCAGTCTTGGCATTTAATGATTTGAAAGAATTATTACAATTAACAGATGGAAATTTGGCCTCTCATTTGAAAAACTTAGAAGAAAATGAATATATATCTGTAAAAAAAGGATTTATAGGAAGGAAACCTCATACAACTTATAGTGCAACAAGTAAAGGTAAAGAAGCTTTTCTCAAACATTTAGATGCATTAGAAAAAATAATAAAAAAAATGAAATAATTTTTTTTGACTAAATACTTTGTAATTCAAAGTACTTTTATATATAATATTTAAAATTAATACTTATAACCATGGAAAATCAAAATCAACCAGAAGATCAAAAATTACAAACCAAAAATGAATTATTTGCTAATAAGAATTCAGAAACTAAAAAGACATTACAAAAAAAGAAACAAAAAATAAATGAAAATATATTGGTTAAAGGACTTATTGTTATAGTACTTATTTTAATCATGCTTATTCCTACTCCTTTTATACTCAATTTAATAAAAGAAAGAAAAGAAAGAAAAGAAATAGTAATAAATGAAGTAGGAGCAAAATTTGGCACAGAGCAAACGTTATATGGCCCATTTATAAAAGTTCCCTATAAAATTATAGACCCCGATAAAAAGATAAAAATAGATTATGTGTATCTTTCTCCTAATAAATTATCTATTATGGGTAATTTAGATGCATTGCCAAAATATAGAGGAATTTTTGATGTTATGCTTTACCAAGCGAAAATGAATATAAGTGCCGATTTTAATTATAAAAATTTAATAGAAGCAGACAATGATATAAATTATGAATGGGAAAAAGCAAAAATAGTATTTGGAATAAGTGACAGCAACGGATTGAATGAAAATTTGAATTTTATTATAAAAGGGAAAACATATTTAGCAGAAGTAGATGGCACTATAGATACTGGTGAAAAAATATCTTCAAAAGATTCAGAAGAGCCGATTCAAATTAAATGGATTGACGAATTTGCAGTTCCGGTAAATCTTGCAGATACTAATAATATTAAAATTGAGATACCTCTATCTGTAAAAGGAATGAACTCTCTGAATTTTTTACCTATCTCTAAAAATACAAAAATTAGTTTACAAACAGATATTAAAGATTTAAAATTTGATGGAAACGAATCTCCCATAGTAAAAAATATAAATAATAAAACTAAAAAAATAGAATGGACAGTTCCGGCTCGGAAATCAGAAGAAATTTTAAAAAGTACAAATAATCTTCAAAAAGCTAAGTTTTGGGTACAAATTATACAGCCTAATGATGAATATGGCAAAACAAATCGAGTAGCTAAATATTCAATACTCTTTATAGGATTAACCTTTGTAACCTTTTTCTTTATAGAAATTATTAATAAATTAAAAATACATCCTATACAATATATATTGGTAGGATTGGCCCTAACTGTATTTTATCTTTTGCTTCTTTCACTTTCAGAATATATAGGATTTAATAAATCTTACATTATTTCAGCAACAGCTACTGAATTGTTAATTTGTTGGTTTATAAAAGGAATTGTGAAAAATACAAAAATAATGGGAGGCGTTTTTATAGTGCTAACTTTATTGTATGGCTATATATTTATAATTATTCAATTAGATGAATTAGCTTTATTGGCAGGAAGTATAGGGCTCTTCATTATTATTGGTTTATTAATGTATTTTTCACGAAAAATAGAAATAAAAATAGTTGAATGACAGATATTTAAACAAACAAGATCTAAAAGCTATCCATTAACGGATAGCTTTTTTGGTTTAAATTTTGCAATTACATTAATCACATAAAAAGTTTTAATAAAATGAAAAAAGAATATAATATTTTAACTCCTGAAGAAGAAGCGGTTATATTACATAAAGGAACAGAATATCCTTTTACAGGAGAATATTTAAACAATAAGAGGAAAGGTACTTACGTATGCAGACGCTGTGGAACACCTTTATACAGATCTTCAGATAAATTTGATTCTCATTGTGGTTGGCCTTCTTTTGATGATGAAATACCCGGAGCTATAAAAAGAGTTTTAGATGCAGACGGACATAGAATAGAAATCGTTTGTAATAATTGTGGGGCTCATTTAGGGCATGTTTTTGAAGGTGAGAGACTTACTCCTAAAAATACACGCCACTGTGTGAATTCTATTTCTTTAAAATTTATTCCTGAAACAGATGAGTAACAACCTAAAAAAAGCATATTTTGCTTCCGGATGTTTTTGGGGAACAGAATATTATTTTATGAAAGCTTCTGGAGTGGTTCATACAGCAGTAGGATTTATGGGAGGATATGTAGATAACCCCACTTATGAACAAGTATGTAAAAAAAATACTGGGCATTTGGAGACGACGGAAGTTTCTTATGATCCTTATAATAAGACTTCTTATGAAGAATTAGTAAAATTATTTTTCGAAACCCATGATTTTACTCAAACCAATGGTCAAGGTCCAGATATTGGTCCACAATATCTTTCATGTATATTTTATTCAGATGAAAAGGAAAAAGAAATTGCAGAAAAATATATAAATATATTACTTAATAGAGGTTATAAAGTAGCAACTTTGTTAAAGCCGGCCAGTACGTTTTGGAAAGCAGAAGAATATCATCAACAATATTATGAACATAAAGGAAGCCTACCATATTGTCATAGATATAAGAAAATATTTGATTAATAAAGTAGGCGATATCTCTAATCTTTTTGTAAGAGAAGAAGCGAAGTATATTTAAATATTTCGCTTCTTTACTTCATTTATGGATAATTAAAAGAAATACTATTTCAAAAATTAACTTATAAAAATTATATTAATATTTTTATTTTTAATCCATTGAGATTTTGATAAAGTTTCAAGATTAATACTACCTATAAAATAGTTACCATAAGGACTGGTAAATTTTTCTTCAATAGAACTAAAGTCTTCAAAATTTGAGAAAGTATCATTATATCTTACATATACTTTATAAGTGCCATTATTAACAAGCTTCAGATTTTTATCAACATGTTTATATTTTTTATTTTCATATTTATAATCATAAGTTAAGGCAGATATATCTGATAAAACTGCAGAACCAGTAGGCTTATCACCAGCTCCTTTTCCTATCATAAGTTGATTTTCAGAAAAAGCACTCTCCAAAACCACTCCATTATATTCATATTTCACATGCGCCAAAGGATCTTCCTTTTCTATAAAAGTAGGAGCACAAAAGCCGGTTATTTCATTACCGTTTTTATTACATTTGGCTATTAATTTGATAGCATAATTCCTTTGTTGGGCAAAATTAAGATCAAAATCACTAATTCTGGAAATACCAAAATTGAAAATATCTTTGGGTTGAGTTATAAGTCCAAAAGCATGAAAAAGTATTATACATAATTTATATTTAGGATCAATTCCCTCAACATCCAATGTTGGATCAGATTCTGCAAATCCCTTTTCTTGGGCTTCTTTTAAAACAACCGGATAAGATACATGATCATTTATCATTTTAGTAAGAATGAAATTAGTTGATCCATTAAAAATACCGGATACAGAGGTTAATAAATCATTATCATAATATTCTTCAAGATTTCTTATGATGGGGATACTGGCACATACTGAGGCTTCATATAAAAAAGGAACCTTATAGGTTTGTTCCAGTTTTAATAACTCTGGCAGACGTTCCGCTATCATCTTTTTATTTGCTGAAACTACCGCTTTTCCGTTTTTCATAGCTTTAGAAACTATTTCAAAAGCAGCTTCAGCATCATCAATTAATTCTACAATCACATTAATTTCAGGGTCTAAAAGTAATTCTTTCTTATCGGTTGTAAAATATCTTTTATTTATTGGTCTGGGTTTATCGGCATGTTTAATACATATTTTTTTGATATTGGCTTCCACACTTCCGGCTTCTTCCAAAACTTTATATAAACCGGTACCCACACAACCAAAACCGAAAATGCCCAGTTTTAATCTTTTTTTTGTCATAATCTATAATTAGAACCTAAGTTTTTTAAGATAAGGCTTGTTTTAAATCTTCCAGTAAATCTTCTATATCTTCTATACCTACAGATAAACGAATAAGAGAATCTTGTATTCCTGAGGCTTTTCGCACTTCTATAGGGGTAGATTTATGAGTCATACTTACAGGGTGGCTTACTAAACTTCTTACATCACCTAAATTTTCCGCCAAAAGAAATATTTTTGTACGAGTTAAAAAATCTGTAGCAGCAGCAATAGTATCATCTTTCAAACTAAATGAAACCATACCTCCGAATGCTTTTTGTTGCTTTGCTGCAATTTCATGATTTTTATGTCCTTTTAAGCCCGGATAATATACTTTATCTACTTTAGGATGATTAACCAGAAATTCTGCTACTTTTAGCCCATTTTCAGAATGTTTTTTCATTCTTAAAGGAAGTGTTTGTATTCCCCTTAGGGTAAGCCAACTATCAAAAGGCGACAAAACTCCTCCGGTTGTGTTTTGTATATATTTTAGTTCTTCAGCTAGTTTGGGATCTTTTACAACTAGAAAACCACTTAAAACATCTCCATGTCCGGATAAATATTTGGTACCGCTGTGTACCACTATATCCGCACCTAATTCTATAGGGTTTTGGAGTACAGGAGATAAAAATGTATTATCTACTATCAGCAAAGCACCTACACTTTTTGCTAGTTTTGAAATTTCGGCAATATCTGAAATTTTTAAAGTCGGATTTGTAGGAGATTCCAACCATATAAAGCGGGTTTTAGAAGAAATCGCATTTTTAACATTTTCAATATCTGTAGTATCAATAAATTTAGAAGTGATTCCCAAACGATTATATATAGTAGTTAATACTCTGTAAGTACCCCCATAAACATCGTTTACAGCTACTACTTCATCTCCTTGTTTTAATAATTTCAACACGCAATCTGTTGCAGCTAATCCCGAGGCAAAAGCAAACCCGTTAGTACCCATTTCCAATTCAGCAATAGCCTCTTCTACTACTTTCCGAGTGGGGTTTCCGGTACGTGTATAAGCAAAACCTTTATTTACATCGGGTGCTTCCTGTACATAAGAAGATGTTTGGTAAATAGGAGTAGAGATTGCTCCCGTTAATTCATCTGGTTTAGAAATGTGTACAATTTTTGTTTCTAATTTCATGATGTGGTTGTTTTTTACAATTAATAAATTAAATTCATTAATCACAACAAAACAACTTATACAAGATTTTCCTATTTTTTTCAGAAGAAGCTAAAAAAAGCTTCTTCCGATAGGTCGAAAGAAGCTTAATATATTTAAATCGGGTTATAAAGCTATTCTCGACTTATCTTTCCCATAATGGGGTTGGATGCAGCACCTTCTCATATAAGAGGGTTGCTAAGGTATCATTGGGCCAATTCCCTCCACCTTTCTTGATAAGTAATTTTATTAATGATCCAGTTAATATGCAAATATAGATTTATTTTTTGAAATTTCAATAAAAAATAAGAGATAATATTATTATAGTTTTTTAAAAATAATTTAAATCTGCATTATTAACAAGGATATGAGTGCACAAACAAACTAACAAACTAACATAATAAAGCTTATGAACACTTAAAGCATCTATCTAAAGAATTTATCTATTGATAGAATTGGAAAATGAAAAGGATAATATTTTATTTTTCATCAGATTCTTCATCAAAATTCAGCTTTTTCAAAGCGCTTTCAATCATTTGCATTCTGCTTTCCAGTTTTTTAGCTGAAGCATCTAAAGTATATCCTTCTTCTAATAATTCTTTAATAAGTAATATTTTTTTGATGTTTTCATAATTATATCTCCTGTTTTTTCCTTCTTCTTCTGTAAGGCTTTTTATTATTCCTTTGTCTTCCCAATACCTGATTTGACGACAAGGGATTCCGGTTATTTGAGAAACCTCTCCAATACCTATAATTAATTTCTCTAAAAACTTAAAATCAAAAGAAAGATTTTTATTATCACTCATTTTGTAAATAATTTACAAATAATGTTGTAAATATAAAAAATAGTTTATTTCTTTGCAATTGTAGATTATTTACATTTTTTGTAAATAAATTAATATTATTAACCAAAAATTAAAATTTATAAGATGTTTACAAACAAAAATGTTATTATAACCGGCGGTACAGATGGTATAGGTTTAGGAATCGCTCATGCATTTGCCAGACAAAAGGCACATGTGGTTTTAATAGCCAGAGATATCCAGAAATTACAGAAAGTAAAAGAAGAACTAACTATTTATAATTCTCCGGTATCGGTGCTTTCGGCTGATTTATCTTTAATTAAAGAAATACCCGATTTAAGTATATCTATTTTAGGACAGGTTTCGGGAGTAGATGTTTTAGTAAATAATGCAGGAATCGGTCGTTTTATTTCTTTTGAGGAAACAACAGAAGATTTATTAGATATGCATATTAACCTTAATGTTAAAGCCCCTTATTTACTAACGCAAAGTTTGTATAAATCACTAAAAGAACGTAGGGGAAATGTCATAAATATATCTTCTTATTTTTCTCATCGTATGCTTCCCGGTCGGGAATCTACGGCTTATTCACTTACTAAAGGAGGATTAGATTCTTTTACCAAATCATTAGCATTTGAAGCTGGTAAACAAGGGGTAAGGGTAAATGCTATAGCCCCCGGAAGTGTAGATACCCCTCAGCTACGATATAATATAGAACAACTCCCGGAGCAGGGACGGTCACGTTTTTATGATATGATACAAACGATTTATCCGATGGGAAAAATTGGTTCTATAGAAGATATAGGAAATGCTGCTGTTTTTTTGGCATCAGAACAGGCTAAATGGATTACAGGAACTGTTTTATCCGTAGATGGAGGGCTTACAACCAATTAATAGTTAAAGGTATAATTGAATAGGTTATAGATGATAAAATTCCAATCCTTAAGGATTGGAATTTTATCATGTTTAAATAACAATATTGATAATCCGTTTAGGTACAACAATTATTTTTTTAGGAGTTTTACCTTCCAGGTAATTAGGCGTTTTTTCGTGAGCCATTACTGCTTCTTCTACTTCTTTAGGAGTGGCAGATGCAGGCATTTCTATTTTAAAACGTACTTTACCATTGAAACTTACCGGATATTCAAAGCTGTCTGAAACCAGATATTCCGCATGAAATTCAGGGAAAGGAATTTTTTCTATACTTTCCGTATGTCCTAATTTTTCCCAGAGCTCTTCTGCTATATGCGGAGCATAAGGAGAAAGTAAAACAATCAGAGGTTCCAGGATTTCCCTTTTATCGGTTTTTAGTTTAGCCAGTTCATTTACAGCAATCATAAAAGAACTTATGGAAGTGTTAAAAGAAAAGTTCTGAATATCTTCAGTAACTTTTTTAATTAATTGATGCAAGGTTTTCAGTTCTTCCTTAGTCGCTTTTTCTTCAGACACAGAAAAAGCTTCATTTTCTCCGCTAAAATATAATCGCCATAGTTTTTTCAGGAAACTGTGTACTCCGGTTAATCCCTGTGTATTCCAAGGCTTAGCCTGATCTATAGGACCTAAAAACATTTCATACATACGAAGAGTATCTGCTCCGTATTCCTCACATACATCATCTGGATTAATTACATTGTAATAGGATTTAGACATTTTTTCTATTTCCCTTCCTGAAATATATTTTCCCTCTTCCAGAATAAACTCAGCGTCTTTAAATTCTTCTCTCCATTGGCGTAATTTCTCTATATCCACTTCATCCGTAACACCTTTTAATAGTTTGATGGAAATACGAATAGGAGTAATCTCTAGATCATTTCTTATTAAATTATAGGAAATAAAGTTTTGTGAACCGTTAATTCTGTAAATATAAGCAGTTTGACCTAAAATCATTCCTTGATTAATCAGTTTTTGAAAGGGCTCTTCACGGTTTATATACCCGTAGTCTTTTAGGAATTTATTCCAGAAACGGGAATATAATAAATGTCCGGTAGCGTGTTCACTTCCTCCAATATATAGGTCAACATTTTCCCAGTATTTCACTTGGGTATCATCTGCAAACCGGGTATTATTTTTTGGATCAGTATAACGGAGATAATACCAGGAACTTCCGGCCCATCCCGGCATAGTGTTTAGTTCCAAAGGAAATACGGTTTGATCATCTATTAAATCTTTACTAACTATTTTTTGTTCCTTTTCATTCCACGCCCATTCTTTGGCTCTACCCAAAGGAGGCTCTCCATCTTCAGTAGGCAAGTATTTTTCTACTTTTGGAAGAATTAATGGTAAAGAAGATTCCGGTAGGGTATATGGGATATTATTTTTATAGTAGATAGGAATGGGTTCTCCCCAATATCGTTGACGGGAGAAAACGGCATCTCGTAACCGGTAGTTTATAGTTCCTTTTCCTATATTTTGGGTTTCCACTTCAGAAATAATCTTTTCCTGAGCTTCTTTTACCGACAATCCTTCAATAATTCCTGAATTTATACAAATCCCTTCTTTGGTAACATAAGCTTCGTTTTGTACATTTTCACCTCCTTGTATCACTTCTTTAATAGATAGGCTAAAATAAGAAGCAAAGCGATGATCTCGTTCATCATGGGCAGGAACCGCCATTATAGCTCCAGTGCCATATCCCATTAAAACATAATCGGCAATATATACCGGAATTTTTTCTTTAGAAAAAGGATTTATAGCATAGGCCCCGGTAAATTGTCCGGATACGGTTTTAGCATCAGCCATACGGTCACGTTCAGATCTTTTACTGCTATCTTCTTTATATTGGTTTACTTTCTCTATATATTCTCCTGTAGTTATTTCGTCTACTAATGGATGTTCAGGAGCCAATACCATAAATGTTACTCCATAAATAGTATCAGGACGAGTAGTAAATACTTTAATGGTAATGTTGGAGTTAGACAGTGAAAAATCTATTTCAGCGCCTTTGGATTTTCCAATCCAGTTCCGTTGGCTTTCTTTTATAGCTTCGCTCCAATCTATAGTCTCTAACCCCTGTAACAATCTTTCTGCATAGGCCGTAATACGCATAGACCATTGCATCATTTTTTGTTGATAAACCGGATGGCCTCCTCTTTCAGATACTCCGTTTACCACCTCGTCGTTGGCTAATACGGTGCCTAAAGCCGGACACCAATTTACTGTAGTTTCAGCCCGGTAAGTAAGGCGGTAATTAAGTAAAATTTCTTGTTTTTTTTCTTCGGTGAGTCCGTTCCAGTCATCAGCACTAAAAATTTCTTTTTGGGAAGTGGCTGCATGAATGTTGGAATTTCCTTCTTTTTGAAATATCTCTACTAATTCAGAGATAGGATATGCTTGTTGTTTATCATTATTATAATAGGAATGATAAAGCTGGATAAATAACCATTGGGTCCAATGATAAAAATCCGGGTTGGAAGTACGGACTTCACGGTTCCAATCATAAGAAAAGCCTAATTTTTTTAATTGATTTTCATAGCCGGCAATTGCATTACCCTGTTTGTCGATTCCTCCTTCAATATTTACCTGGGTAGTGGTAGCCGGATGCTGACCGGTTTGTATGGCATATTGTTCAGCGGGTAACCCGAAACTATCATATCCCATAGGATGTAAAACATTAAAACCTTGGTGGCGTTTAAATCTAGCATAAATATCAGAAGCAATATAGCCGAGTGGATGCCCTACATGAAGCCCTGCCCCTGAAGGATAAGGGAACATATCCAGTACGTAATATTTAGGTTTTGAAGTATCGGTTGATGCAGCAAAAGTTTGTTGGTCTTCCCATATTTTTTGCCATTTTTTTTCAATTTCCTGAAAATTATATTGCATGATATAAATGGTATATTTTAATTTGCAAATATAAGGCTTTATTAAAATATGAAAGTTTTATGTAAAATAGCAAGAACCTATAGACTTTTTTCAAATTTATTTTTATTTGATTTATAGTATTAATAAATTCTAAAATAATTAGTTTTTATATATAAAGAATTAAGTTATTTACGGGTTAATGCCAAAGTATTATGTTATATACACCCATTAAAAAATTTGTCCTATAATGGGGGTATTTACTAAAATAATCAAAATAAAGCAGTTATCAATGTAGATTTTTTTGCATATTCTAGCTTTATTAAAATTTTATTTTATTTTTTTTGCAGAATTATAAAATTTCGTAAACTATAAAATTTATCTGATTTTTCCCAATCTAAATTTTCTATTTTTTTTTCTAAAGTTTTCAAAGGCTCATTGTTAATAAGGGCTTCTGTCATATTATCTTTTTTATTTAGGTTGGCATAGTAAAAACGAAACCAGTATAAATTTTCAGTTAGTTTTTCATTTTTTATTCCTTCTTCAAGGGAAGGAAATAGAGAGATAGGTATATTAAAATCTCCCTTGCATCCAAAATTTCCAATAAATGCTTTCCAAAGTTTCCCATTAATTTCCCATTCTTCTATACCTATTTGCTCATTTTCTTCTATCTGCCAGAAAGCTGAAAGTAACACAGGTAATGAATTCATTGAAAAATTGTGAAATGCATTTTGAGTGGCGCTCAATTCATCTTTTCCAATTCCTGTAAAACTTTCTCCAATCACATTTTTATTTTCAAGCAATATGCGAATATCTAAACGGAGACTGATTCCATTTTCATGTATTTTTAAGTTTTGGATAGAGGCATGTAAGGCCGGAAGTTGTTCATTAACCAAAATCCAGTCTTTATATTCTAAAGCTTTTAAATCGTATGCTTGTAATAAATTGAATAAAATTTCCTGAGCAGTCATTAGTATGGGTGATTTAGGAGTTTACAAAAGTAGTAAAAAATAGTAGTTTATTTTACATGTAGTAATTTAAATCAAAATGGGTTTAGTACCATAAAATTCTGGTTAATCTTTACTTTTGTTAACTTAGGTAATATTATTTTATTTAAAATTATTAATCTTTTTATAGAGAGTAGTAGTAATTTCTGTATATATACCACTTTTTTACTTATAAAATTTTTTACATAATGGAAAGAAAATAAGATAATTTATTAATAATAATTTATAAGGAATCTTCATGTTATTAGGAAGTTTATGTTTTCCTTGATTTATCCGGTGAATTTATACTTTTACACAAATAATATCTTTTATATGGGTAGAAAAACGTTTAGAAAGGAAAGACTGTTTCATCTTCCAAGTTGTTTTTAGATCCTGGCAACCTAATTTTACTTTATCATTAAAGTATTTACGGTTTAGTATATCCATAGCTTGCATAATGGGCCTGTGCTTTAAAAAAGTATCTTCTTCAAATAAGGAGGTTTGTCTTTCAGTTTCCGGTATAATTCCCGAAACAATAACCCCTGCTTTTTTGTAGTAATAGCCTTTGCGGTATATTTGATTTAATACTTTATGAGCAGCCTTAACCAGTTCAATAGAAGAATTAGAAGGAGTAGGCAGAGTGTAGGTAAACGACGGATGATATTGCGAAAGATCATTGCGGAAGTAATTTGTATGAAGAAATACGGTTACCCAATTACAACAGCTTTGTTGTGCGCGTAGCCGTTCTGCGCATTTTATTGCAAAAGTTGCTATCCTTTCTTTAAGCGAATCTATACTATTTGTTTTAACATCCAACGTGCGGGTAGTAGCTATACTTTTCTTTTTTGACGGCATTTTTAGTTCTAATTGGGGAATTCCTTTTAATTCCCTAATTAAACGAATACCTATTACTCCCATTTCCTGACGTATGTAGGAATCGGGTAGATGAATCAGCTCCCATGCCTTTACAATTCCTTTTTCCTTGAATCGTTTGTTTAGTCTTCTTCCTATTCCCCATATATCTTTAATATCGAGCCATTTTAGGGCCTTTTCTATTTTTTCCTGAGAATCTAGCCAATAAACGGATTTTGTTTGCTCAGGATATTTTTTGGCTATTTTATTAGCAACTTTTGCTAATGTTTGAGTAGGGGCAATTCCTACCGAGGTAGGGATACCCACGCCTTTAAGAATATAGTTTCTCATTTCCAGACAGTGAGATTGCAAATCGTAATTTTCAAAACCTCTGAAATTTAGAAAAGATTCGTCAATAGAGTAAATTTCAACTTCATGGCTATAACGTTTAACTATATTCATTACCCGGTTGGATAAGTCTCCATACAAAACAAAATTTGCAGAGAAAACATATACATGGTTTTCTTTAAATTGTTTTTCGTATTGAAATGCCGGAGCTCCCATAGGAATCCCCAAAGCTTTTGCTTCATTAGATCTGGCTATTACGCAACCGTCATTGTTAGATAGTACACAAATAGGCATATTTCTAAGTGAAGGATTGAAAACTCTTTCACAGGAGGCATAAAAATTATTACAATCAATCAATGCAAACATCATTAAATAAATTTTATGATATTGTAGGTCAAGATTCCCCAGATAATGAAATCATTGTCAGGAGTAACATAGATTGGGGGGTAGTCCTTGTTTTCAGAAAGTAATATAATCTCTTTTACTTTACCTTTTTCTTGAATTACTTTAAGTCTTTTTAAGGTAAACTCTCCGTCTATATAACATACTGCAATATTCCCGTTATGGGGTTCTAAGGCTTTATCAATGATCATTAAATCACCATCAAAAATTCCTATGTCCTTCATAGAATCACCATTTACACGAGCCAGAAATGTGGTTTCCGGATCTCTGATTAACTCTTCATTCAGATCAATACGTTCAGCCGGAAAATCTGAGGCAGGAGAAGGAAATCCGGCTTTTATTCCGCCTTCAAAATAGGAAAGAGGTTGTTTAATAGATATATCTAGACTAAAAATATCTAAATTTTTTCCTTTATGTATCGTTTGGATTTTCATGTGTCAAAAAATAAGAACGAGACTTTTTTCTTTGTTTATATTTAAAACTTATTTTAAAAATCCTAATTGAGAGAATATAATAATTAGCTCTCCTATACTTTTTGCGTGAACTGTTTCTTTAAGGTATTTTATTCTCTGGTTAATAGAACTTATACTGCAAGCTTTAATATTCTGAGTTTTAAAGATTACCGATATTTCTTTTATTTTTTTAGAAGTTAGTAATCGTATAAGTTCAACATCTTTTGCAGTTATTTTATTCGCATAATTTTCTTGTTCAGTTTTCGAAATATAAGTGTTACCCTTATATATTTCAGTAATTGCGGTTTTTAATTCTTTCATATTATCTTTACCATCGGTTATAACTGCATCTATAGGGAAATTATCTTGTAAAAGTTTTTCTGCACAGTACTTACTGTCAGTAGATAAAACAATTATTTTCAAGGAAGGCTGCTCTTTTTTAAGAGCTCTTATAAGCTCTTTTTTCTCAATTAGTTTTTGCTCTTTATCTATATCTATAGGGGGAAAAGAGAGCCCGATGATTAATAAATCATAGGGAACTTGGTTAGCTTTTGCAGTTTGAATTTTAATGCGAGCCTCTTCATAATCAAAAGCCTGATCAATAATAGGTGTATACATTAGTTCTTTAGCAATAATTTTGATCGCTTTAACAAGGCTTTCAAAATCCTCTACAATAAGAATTTTAGTAAACATACAAATTTTTCAGTGTTAAAAATAATCACACAAATTTAATGTTTTTATTTTAATTATTGTATAAATGAGCAGAAAAAAAACGTTATTCTTTTGTTATATGTAAAAAAAAATGATTATCGAATGAATGTCAGAGTAATGTGGAAATAAAACATAAAAATTTTTTTTATGGAATTTTTATATTTTAAAGGGTCTAATTATAATATAATAGTTACCCCTCTTTAAGTATAATAAAATTTGATTTGATAGGCTCTTCTAAGTTACTTGTTATTAAAAATATACCTAGAATCATACAAATTTGCATCACGTTTATATATAAAATATTTTGATCAAGGAAAACAATTTAATTTAAAAGAAAATATTTTATGTTTTAAGTGGAAATATGTAAATATATAAGCATAACCAGTTAGGAGGGGAGTTTTATAAGTCTAGCTAATAAAAAGAAATTTCATAAGCTGAAAAAAATATTGCTGAAGTATGGGTACTAAATATTATAAGGGGAAATGGTTATGATGATAATTTTTCTAATGATTTAAAAAATAAGATTTCAGATAGGATAGTAAATCAATTTATTTCTCGTTATAAACTACCGGGTTACTATTGTTTAGCTAAGATTTTTAAACTACATTCGCTTAGAAAATTTTTTTATATGGAATTAGATTTAATTCAAAAAGGAATTAAAGAAAATCTCATCAAACTAGATGAAGAAGCACATACAATAACTTATATACATCAAAATAAAAAAAGGAACTATGCGAACCCGGAAGAAAAAATTCAGGCAGAAGCAACTCAGGTTTTGGAACAAGCAAAACAAGAGTTGGGAAAAATGATTTTAGGAGACTAATTTTTTAAAAAATTAATAATAATGTTAGTATTTACCCAAGATAAAAAACAACTTTCCGAGTTAAAAGAGAAATCTTTCAAACTGGAAAAAGATATACAAACCTTATTTGAGAACAATTTGGAAAATATTGCAGGATTACAATTTATAAAATCTGAATTTAAAATTAAAAACAGCCGCATAGATACTTTGGCTTTTGATAAGGAAACCCAAGCCTTTGTAATTATAGAATATAAAAGAGAAAAAAATGACGGAGTGGTAGATCAAGGGATTTCCTATCTTAATTTAATGCTGGAAAATAAGGCGGATTTTATTGTAGAATACAACGAAACACAGCCGAAACCCCTAAAAAGGAAAGAAATAGAGTGGACACAAAGCCGTGTGATCTTTGTATCGCCTTATTTTAATGAGTATCAAAAACAATCCTCCAACTTTAAAGACTTAGGGATTGAGCTTTGGGAAATTAAACAATACGAGAACGGGGTAGTAATAATAAATCCGATAAAAAAAACAAAATCGGCCCCTAGTATTAAACAAATTCAGACCAATGATAATTCCGAAATAAGCAAAGTAGCTCGCTCAATTGTTGTTTATACAGAAGAAGATCATTTGCAGGGCAAACCGGAGGAAATTAAAGAACTTTACGAAACCTACAAAAATGCGATACTAAACCTTGCTTTCAATATAGAAACGGAACCTAAAAAATTATATATTGCATTTAAAGAAAATAAAAAGAATATTGCCGATATAGTGATCTTAAAAAAGGGATTGAAAATTTTTATTAATAAGAAAAAAGAGGAGTTAGACGATCCTAAACACCTATTGAAAGATATTTCAGCCTTAGGCCATTGGGGAAACGGAGATTATGAGGTTATTGTAGACAATACCCAACACCTGGAATATATTATGAGTTTAGTTAAGCAGGCGTTGTAAATTGCTGACTTAGTTACTCCTTAAGCAACCAGTTCAAAAACTCAAACTCAGTATGGGGGAGGAGGTTTTTTTTGCTGTTTCCCACAGGTTATAAATATCTATCATAAATTCTTCCTTCTGTGCAGGCAAGAGGTTTTTATTTTCCTGAGAAAAATAAGTGTGTTTGGCAGCTGTTAAGAAACGAAATAATTGTAAATCAAAGTTGTTTATAATGGTTGGTTCCGTGATTCATAAAACGTATGCTCCGGTCTTTTTTCAATTCCTCTATCCAATTTAAGTTTCCGTATTAGGTTCTTTACTCATTTTTCATATCTATACGCGAGCAAAAAAAGGCTAAATTTATAAGATAAAATATTTTGTAAGGTAAAATACCATAACGGAAAAAGAATCTTATATTTTTATTGTATTAATTTTATTATTTATATTATAGAAAAAGATATTTTAGAGAAACTGGCACAGATTCTTAAAATTCCAGTGGAAACCATAAAAAATTCTATGGACGATGGGTCTTTAAATTTTGTAGTAAATACTTTCAATACTCATGATACTTTTCATAGGTCTTACAATCAAATTTTAATCTTATTAAAAAAAAATAGCTGAATATTTATTTACTAATACACTAAAATTCTATAAAAGGAATACCGATTAGTTCTTTTAAATAAAAAATTAAAATTCCGAATTCTTATCCCATATAAAAGAATCGATAAAAACCCACTGGTTCAATTCTTTTCTATACCAAATGGTATAATTGGTATTTTGATCTATTTCCCAGGTAATTTCTTTAATCGTTATAGGTTTTTTTCTTTCTTTTTCATCAAAAAAATTATATAACCCAATTCTAAACTCTGATATAATAGCTTCATTTAATAAAAAATCTTCTTCTTGTATAGGTTTATATTTCTCTTTGATTTGTTCAAGAGTCCAATTTTTTACTTCTTCTGGGTTTATATACTTCATCTGTTTAGCATGTATTTCTTTTTTTACTTTGGGCCGAGTGTTTGTGTCGGAATCCATAAGTAGTTTATGTTTAGTACAACTTAGGATTACTATTAAAAATAAACAAACATTAATAATTTTCATATAATATAAAATTGAGTATTAGCTAACATACTGTTGAGTTCTGATAAAATAAAATCTAAATGCCTTTTTCTCAAATCATTTCCAATATTCATGATACTCAAGTAATCTAATAAGAATCCTCCGTTTATTCTATTATCAGTATTATATTCATCTCCATGTATACTTTTTTTACCTTTTAAAGCGAAATAAGAATTGCCCATAGTATGTCCGAATTCATGAGCTATAGGATATTGTCTATAATTTTTTCCATTTTGAGGATGCACAACGATTTTAGTGTCTTCAGTATCTATATTTATGATCTTATCTGTCCAGTTTACATTACTTCTTTCAAATCCACCAGGAATAATTTTAGTCACATGAACATTCCAATGAGGTTTCTCTAATACCCATTTAATATCAAAATTTACAGTAAAAGTAGTATTCCTATGTTTTTGGGCAAAAGCAGAAGTTCCACTAACTTTTAATCTAAAAAATCCACTCCATTTTTTCCAGATCAAATTATCAGCCATTTGGTGGAATTTTCTTTTTTCAACCAGTGTCCAGGGCGTAACTTTAGTCAGCCAGTTATATTCCCATTTTTCTTGAATAAGAATGGTATTTCTGGCTTCTTCTATATAAATATCCATTCTGTCGGTTTGCTTTATAAATGACATAATTTATGGAATATTAAAAAGTTAAAAAAATATAAGATATAATCACACAAATATAATCATTTATTTGATTGAGATAAAAACAAAAGTAAAAAATATATTATACTATATTAATTATTGTATTGAAGGCTAAGGGGGATAAAAAATGAGTGAATTTAGCTTAAAACATTAAGCTATGCAATAGAGGGGGAAATATTATATTACCACATTTTGTTTGAAACAATATAAATAAAAAAGTAAATATAGAATTAATCTATAGAAAATAGTAAAAAGGAAACAAAGAAACGAATCGAAAGATACCAACAAATCAATTTAAAGAATATATAAAAAATGAAATAAATTCATTAATATATAAAAAATAGAGTATTGCAAAAAAAGTAAAGCAAAGATGAAGGTTAAGAAATCTAATTATCGTCTAAAAATAAAAAAACCTATATGTAATATAGGTTTTTTTCAATAAATTAATTTTCAAAAAGTGGTCCCACCTGGGCTCGAACCAGGGACCCCCTGATTATGAGTCAGGTGCTCTAACCAGCTGAGCTATAGGACCAGTTCTGATTAGCGATTGCAAATATACGGTTTTTATTTAAATCTCCAAATTATAAATCTAAAAAATAAAAGCCATTGAATTAACTAATGGCTTTTCTACTTTATAATCAGGAAAATAAATTTTTTATTTTCCTAAATAAGATTTTAAAATTTTACTTCTACTTGTATGTTTTAATCTTCGAATGGCTTTTTCTTTAATTTGTCTGACCCTTTCACGAGTAAGATCAAAAGTTTCTCCTATTTCCTCTAAGGTCATAGGGTGCTGGCCACTTAAACCGAAATATAAACGAATTAAATCAGCTTCTCGGGGCGTTAAAGTAGAAAGAGACCTTTCTATTTCGATTTGAAGTGATTCTAACATTAAATCTTTATCAGGGCTAGGAGATTCTCCTGAGCGTAATACATCATAAAGATTAGAGTCTTCACCTTCAACTAGTGGAGCATCCATAGATAAGTGTCGACCTGAGTTTTTCATAGATTCTTTAATATCATCTTCACTCATATCCAATACTTCACTTAACTCAGCAGCAGAAGGAGCCCTTTCATGTTCTTGTTCCAAATGAGCATAAGCTTTATTAATTTTATTAATAGAGCCAATTTTATTTAAAGGCAAACGTACAATTCTGGATTGTTCGGCTAAAGCTTGTAAAATAGATTGTCTAATCCACCATACAGCATAAGAAATAAATTTGAAACCTCGTGTTTCATCAAAACGTTTTGCAGCTTTAATCAATCCTAAATTTCCCTCATTTATCAAATCCGGTAAACTAAGTCCTTGATTTTGATACTGTTTTGCAACTGAAACAACAAACCTTAAATTTGCTTTTGTTAATTTTTCTAAAGCAACTCTATCACCGGCTTTAATACGTTGGGCTAAATCAACTTCCTCATCAGCCGTAATCAAATCTACTTTGCCAATTTCCTGCAAGTACTTATCCAATGAAGCAGTCTCTCTGTTAGTTACCTGTTTAGTAATCTTTAATTGTCTCATTTAAACCTAATGCTTTTTTAATTTTAAATCTTAATAATGTAATATAAGTTATGTGTATGAATAATAAAACTTTATTTAATCATATACATAACATATACGATAATTAGTAAAAAAGGGTTACAAATATTTTTATTCTTTTTTATTCAAATAATCTTAGTAAATTAGCACTATTAAAGTATAAAAAAAACAAAAAATTAGTTCTAATTATGACATTAATTCAATTACAGTATGTGTTAACAGTTGCAGAATATAAAAATTTTACTATTGCAGCCGAAAAAGCATTTGTAAGTCAGCCTACATTGAGTATGCAAATACAAAAGCTAGAAAAAACTTTAGGAGTTGAATTATTTGATAGAACTACTAATCCCATTAAAATTACCCCTATAGGGAAAAAAATAGTTGATCAAGCAAAAGTAATTCTTTTAGAAGCAAGTAAACTTTCTCAAATAGTAGAAGAAGATAAGCAAAGTATGAACGGGTCTGTAGTTATAGGAATCATTCCTACCATAACTCCTACACTCGTACCCCTTTTTTATAAAACCTTCAAAAATAAATATCCGGAATCAGATCTTGTTATTAAAGAAATGAAAACAGAAGATATATTGAGAGGTTTAAAAGAAGGTTATTTAGATTTTGGAATTGCCAGTACACCGTTAGGAGATACTCAAATAATTGAAAAACCAATTTATAAAGAGCCTTTGGTAGGGTATGTATCGCCTCAAAATGGTAATTTGTATAAAGAAAAATTAATAGATATAAACAAACTGAATTTTAATAATCTTTTAATGTTGGAAGAAGGTCATTGCTTTAGAGATGTAGTGTTAGATCTTTGTAAACATAAAGATACAATAAATTCAAATATTAAATTAGAAAGTGGAAGTTTCTCAACTTTAGTAAGTTTAGTTAATGAAGGTTTCGGTTTTACCATATTACCGCTTTTAGAAACAGAAAAGCTTTTAGAAGCGGATAAAAAAAATATTAGATATTTTACAACTTCCCCTACACGAGAGGTTTCTTTAATTTATTCTACAAATCAGATAAGAACGACTTTTGCTGAAAAATTAACCGAATTAATTAAAAGTATTTTACGAGGGCAATTATTTTTGGAAGAAAAAACAGAAAACAAACCTCAAATTAAAGTTTTATAAAATTAAAGTTTTCATTTTAAATTATGATAGAAACAGATATTTTAATCATAGGAGCCGGTCCTACAGGTTTATTTGCAGTATTTGAAGCAGGACTGTTAAAATTAAGATGTCATATTATAGATGCGCTTCCTAATATAGGAGGTCAGTTGACTCAATTATACCCTAAAAAACCTATTTTTGACATTCCAGGGTATCCTACTGTTCAGGCAGAGGAATTAGTAAATAATTTATATGAACAAATAAAGCAGTTTGAACCAGGCTTTACTTTAAATGAAATTGCGCAAACTATAGATAAACAAGAAGATGGTACTTTTATCGTCACTACCGATAAAGGAACAAAGCATCATGCCAATGCTGTGGCTATTGCTGCAGGATTAGGAAGCTTTGAACCTAGAAAACCCCCTATTGATACTCTTTCGAAATATGAAGAAAAAGGAGTTGAATATTTTATTAGAGAACCTGAGAAATTTAAAGGAAAAAAAGTATTAATTGCTGGAGGCGGAGACTCAGCTTTGGATTGGAGTATATTTTTAGCAGATATAGCAGCAGAAGTAACTTTAGTACATAGAAGAAATGAATTTAGAGGAGCGTTAGATTCTGTTGAAAAAGTACAAGAACTCAAAAATCAGGGGAAGATTAAATTAATTACACCTGCAGAAGTTATTGGCTTAGAAGGTAAAGATAAATTAGAAAAATTAATAATAGAAAAAGAAGGGAGCAAGCTTGAAAAAGAAGTAGATTATTTTATCCCTTTATTTGGTTTAACCCCTAAACTAGGTCCTATAGCTAATTGGGGATTAGATATTGAAAAAAATGCCATTAAAGTTAATAATGCTTTAGATTATCAAACTAATATTGAAGGTATTTATGCTATTGGCGATATAAATATTTATCCTGGAAAATTAAAATTAATATTATGTGGATTTCATGAGGCTACTTTAATGTGCCAAAGTATATATAATAGAATAAACCCTGATAAAAAATACGTTTTAAAATATACAACCGTTGGAGGAATACAAGGATTTGATGGAACTGTTAAAGAAGCAAAAAAAGCTGTAGTAAAGTCAATAGAGTAAAATAGTAGAATAGTTATCATGTCAGACGTTAATATTACTGTTATTGATAGAGAAGGTAGTAAACATACAGTTGCAGCACCAACAGATATGTCTATGAATTTAATGGAGTTAATTAGGGCATACGAACTGGCTCCTGAAGGGACTATAGGTATATGTGGAGGAATGGCTATGTGTGCTTCCTGCCAGATATATATCATAAATAAAGAAGATTCATTGCCAGAAAAAGGGGAGGAGGAAGAGGCTATGCTTTCAGAGGCATTTTATGTTAAAGATAACAGCCGTTTAGGATGCCAGATTCCCATAACTCAAGAAATGGACGGATTAGAATTTCAGATAGCTCCGGATAAATAAAAATGTAAAATAGATGGATGTTTATAAGTGATTTAAAATCTTTTTTAGAGGAAAAGGTAGAACAATATAATCATATAAAATTTATAGATACAGATCCTATTCAGATTCCCCATCGTTTTTCCCAAAAAGAAGATATTGAAATAGCAGGCTTTTTAACAGCTACTATTGCATGGGGAAATAGAAAGAGTATAATTAAAAACGCTAATAGAATTATTGAATTTATGGATAATTCTCCTTATGATTTTGTCTTAAATCATACCAATAAGGATTTATTGAAAATTAACGGAAATATTCATAGAACATTTAATTCAGTAGATTTACAGTTTTTCATAAAGTCTTTAAAAAATATTTATATAAACTATGGAGGTTTGGAAAATGTTTTTGCGGCAAGGCAACAAGAAAAAAATACATTTTACTTAATAGAACGGTTTAGGAATATATTTTTTGAACTTCAACATTTTAATAGGACTCAGAAGCATATCAGCAATCCGGTTAAAAATTCATCAGCTAAGAGAATAAATATGTTTCTTCGTTGGATGGTTAGAAAAGATAATAAAGGCGTTGATTTAGGTATTTGGAATAGTATTTCACCTTCTCAATTAGTATGCCCTTTAGATGTACATTCCGGAAATGTAGCAAGGAAATTAGATCTTATACAAAGAAAGCAAAATGATTGGAAAGCTGTTTCAGAGTTAATGGATAATTTATCTTTATTTGATTCTGAGGATCCTGTAAAATATGATTTTGCATTATTCGGGTTAGGAGCATTTGAAGATTTTACTCAATAAAAAACTAGTTTACAATAAAGTAATTATTAAAATAGAAAGCAAGGCAAGAGCTAAGCCAAAATAATTCAGTTTACTCATTTTTTCTTTAAAAAAGACTATACCAATTAAACTTCCTAAAATTATTACCCCTAAATTCATAGTTGCAAAAACAATAGATGGGTTATTTTTTAGAGCTACATGAGCCTTTAAATAAAAAATAACATTACCAAAGTTTAATATGCTTAATCCTAATCCCCAAAAAATATTAGTTATTTGAAATTTTTGTTTTTCAACAATGTTGAAAATAAGACTAAAAATAAAAGAACCTGAAAAAATAAATAAAGAAGAGGTTGTGAAAGTAAAATTCTGATTTGAAGAAATTAGTTTGTATAAAATATTTACCAGTCCGAGCCCTAAAAAAATTATAAGAGGTAAAAACCATTGATTGGATTGCTTATTATTTTTTTGTGAAGTATGGAATATAAAGAAAATAGAAAAGAAACCTATTGACAAACCCAGCAACTTTATTAAAGTATAATTTTCTTTAAAAAATAAAAAAGCAGATAAAATAGTAATTAGCAACGACATTCTTTGGGCAATATCTGTTTTGGCAATTCCTATAGATTTTATACATTTACCTATAATAATAAATAAAAAAGGCATTAAAAAACTCAAACTTATAAATATAAACCAAGGAGCGTTGCTATAATCTAAATTTTTAATATTGACAGGATAAAGACAATAGCAAAAAATGGCGGAAAATAAATAATTATAAGTTATAATTTGCATCAAATTATTATTATATCTTTTATTTCCTGATATTTTTAATAAAATGCTTACCCCAACATTAAAAATTATGCTTATAAAGACTTCTTTCATAAAAAGAATTAAAATGTAAAATTACTACTAATTACTTTTAATTTAAAAAATATAAGGAACCGAGACATTATTTAAAAAGGAAAAGAGTTTAAAAAATGGCATTAAATATAAGAAAAAATCTATTTTATTTTTAATACAAAATAAGTAAAAAATATCAACATTAGTAAGATAATAACAAAATAATTTATAGATTTACGAAGTCATTAGAAAATTTATATTATACAAATCTATATATGAATATACAGGATATAAAACAAGATTGGATTAGCCAATTTGAAAAACCATTAGTTATTACAGGACCCTGCAGTGCAGAAAGTGAAAAACAGGTAATGGATATAGCAGAAAGATTAGATAAAGAGTATATGCAGGTTTTTCGAGCAGGTATTTGGAAACCAAGGACTAAACCAGGAAGTTTTGAAGGAGTAGGAGCTATTGGCTTAAATTGGTTAAAAAAAGTTAAAGATGAGTATAAAATACCTATTGCAACGGAAATAGCCAATGCCTCTCATGCAAAATTAGCATTAGAATTTGATGTAGATTATTTATGGATAGGAGCCCGTTCTACAGTTAATCCATTCACAGTGCAAGAAATTGCTGAAGCTTTAAGAGATACAGATAAAATCGTATTAGTAAAAAACCCTGTAAATCCAGATTTAGATCTATGGATAGGAGCATTAGAAAGATTAGCAGCACAAGGAATTAAAAAATTAGGAGTAATCCATAGAGGTTTTTCTTCACACAATAAATCCAAATATAGAAATAATCCTCAATGGCAAATTGCTTTAGAATTGAAAGATCGTTTTCCGAATATACCTTTAATTTGTGATCCTTCTCATATTACAGGAAGAAGAGATTTAATTCAGGAAGTAGCCCAACAAGCATTTAATCTTGAGTATAATGGATTAATGGTAGAAACTCATTGTAATCCGGATGAGGCTTGGAGTGATGCAAAACAACAGATTACACCGGAAGAATTAAAAAAAATACTTGTAGATATAACATTAAGAAAGAAAAATGATACGTCTAATGATTTTTCTTCAAAATTAAACAGATATCGAGGGGAAATTGATGAATTAGATAATCAATTATTAGGTTTGTTAGCTTCAAGAATGGAAGTTGCAAAAAAAATAGGACAATTAAAGAAAGAACATAATGTAGCTATCTTTCAGCCAGATAGATGGAATGTACTAAAGAAATTAGCGATGAGAAATGGGGAAAGAATGGGGTTATCAAAAGAATTTTTAGAATATTTATTAGTGGCAATACATAAAGAATCCGTTGATTTACAAAATCAAATAATGGAAGATAAATAAAATAAAAATGTATTTTTAATCTTTTTTAATGCATCATATTTATGATGCATTTTATATTTTTTAGAATGAATAAGGCAACAGTAGTTAAATCCACAGGGAGTTGGTATATATTAAAAGATGTTTTAACACAAAATATATATGAAGCACGTATTAGAGGTAAATTTAAAAAAGAAAAAATAAGAAATACAAATCCTTTAGCTGTAGGGGATTTAGTTGATTATGAATTAGGAAATAATGATATTGCGTGGGTAACAAAAATATATCCAAGGAAAAATTATTTGATAAGAAAATCTGTCAATCTATCTAAAGAGACCCACATATTAGCTTCAAATGTAGATTTAGCATGTATACTGTTTACATTAAAAAAACCAATTACCTCTTTAGGTTTTCTTAACCGATTCTTGATTACCTGTGAAGCCTATCAAATTCCTGTTTTAATTCTTTTCAATAAAATAGATTTATTATCTGTTCAGGAAATGCTAAGTTTAAATGAAATAGATTTATTATATAAAAATATTGGATATGATACTTTGGAAATTTCTGCTGAAAAAAAAATCAATATTGATATATTAAAAGAAAAAATAAAGAATAAAACTGTAGTTTTTTCAGGTCATTCCGGAAGTGGTAAAACCTCAACAATAAATGCATTACAACCACAATTGAATTTAAAAACATCAGTTATTTCTGAATATGATGATAAAGGGAAACACACTACCACATTTGCTCAAATGTATGATTGGGATTTTGGAGGGCAAATTATTGATATTCCTGGAATAAAGGAATTTGAATTAGTAGATATTGATAGAGAAGAATTACAAGATTATTTTCCTGAGATTTTTAAGTACAGAGAATTTTGTAAGTTTAATAACTGTCTTCATATTAACGAACCAGGATGTGCGGTAGTAGAGGCAGTCAAAGATAATTTGATATCAAGCAAACGATATTTACATTATTTAAAACTAATGGAAGAATTGAATATAAAATAAATAGCAAAAAAGCAGACATATAAATGCCTGCTTTTTTATTTATAAGAGAGAAAAATTAAATTTTTTAATTAACTCCACCGCCTAAAGCTCTGTATAAATCTACAGAAGCTTTTAACTGTTGCAATTTATCATTAACTTGATTAAGTTGGGCACTTAATAAGTTTTCTTCAGCATCCAATACCTCTGTATAATTAGCATTACTATAAGCTAACAATTCTTTGGTATAATCAACAGATTTAATTAGTGATTCTACCTGTAATCCTCGATTCTTATCTTTACTTTTTGCAGAAGTATAAGCAAATAAAGCATTAGAAACTTCATTACCGGCATTTAAAACAGAGTTTTTAAAATTAATTAAAGCTTCCTCTTGTTTAGCCTGATTCATTTTTAGTTGATTTCTAAGCTTTTTCTGATTAAATATTGGTTGGGTTAACCCTCCAACTACATTTGCAAATAAACTGGAATAGTCAAAGAAATGATCTAAATTATTAAGAGTAGAATAACCTGCTGCTCCGGTTATAGTAAGAGAGGGATATAAGGAGGCTTTTGAAATATTTGTATTTTCAAAAGCGGCTCTATAAGCATATTCATACATTTGAACATCTGGTCTTTTAGAAAGCAATTGAGCAGGTACTCCATATTTTAGTTCAGTAGGAATAGGCTGTTGAGCTATAGTGGTTCTCTCTATTCTTCCAGGTTCTCTTCCTAATAATAAGCAAATAGAATTTTCCATTTCTCTAATACTTTTTTCCAAATCCGGAACTGTTACTTGTGTTGAATATAATAAAGCTTTACTCTGTTCAACAGCAGCACCTGTAGTAATATCAGCATCTTTAAGATATTGCATGGTAACCACATTTTCTTTCAATAGCTCTATTGTACTGTTAGTAATTTCCAATTGTTTATCCAATGCTAATAGAGAATAATAATTAGATGCAATATTAGCCACTAAAGAAGTTTGTACTACTCTTTTGTATGCTTCGCTCTGAAGATAAGTAGCTAATGCAGACTTTTTATTACTATTTAGTTTTCCCCATATATCTAATTCCCAGCTGGCGCTAGCACTTAACTGAAAAACATCGCTATGAGTTGTTATGCCATTTCCTTGTACATCATTTAATTTACTAGAAGAATATTGTGCTCCCAGATCCAAAGTAGGTAACTGACCTAATTTAGCAGATGATAAGTTTGCTTCTGTTTGCTTAATTCTTGCCGAAGCAATTTGCAAATCATAATTATTTTTTAAACCTTCATCAATCAAACTTTGAAGAGTTGCATCCTGAAAATAATTTTTCCAGGAAATATCAGCTATTGAAGTACTATCTGTTGAATTAGAATCCCGATATAATTTGTTGTCAATAATATTCGGGGTTTCATATTTAGAAGTGACACATGATGCTAATAACAGAGATAGCATTAAGGTCGATATATATTTTGTTGTTTGAATTTTCATTCTATTATTATCTTTTGGTTTTTACTCTGTATTCTGTCATTATTTTAATAAATCATCATCATCATCATCCGAAACAGTTATTTCTACAGGCTTAGATGTAAATCGTTCCTGTAAACTTTGGAATATAACAAATAACATCGGAGTAACAATAAGTCCTATTATAGTTCCTATCAACATTCCCCCAACAGCGGCTGTACCGATAGATCTATTTCCTGCAGCACCAGCACCTGAAGCCATCATAAGGGGTAATAAACCTAAAATAAATGCGAATGAAGTCATCAATATCGGTCTTAGACGTGCTTCTGCTCCATTAATCGCAGCTTCTGTAATAGACATTCCTTGCGCCCTTCTTTGTACGGCATATTCGACAATCAAAATGGAATTTTTAGCTAATAATCCAATTAACATAATTAAACTTATTTGCAGATATATATTATTTGTAATGTTAAATATTTTTGCAAAGATGAATGAGCCTGCTAATCCAATAGGTAATGATATAATTACAGATAAAGGTACGATGTAACTTTCGTATAATGCTGATAATAGAAAATAAACGAAAATTAAACAAAGAATAAAGATATATACCGTTTGAGAACCACTGTTTAAAACTTGTTCCCGAGTCATTCCAGAATAATCAAAAGAATAGCCTTCAGGCAATGTTTGAGCAGCAACTTCCTGTATGGCTTTAATTGCATCTCCCGGGCTATATCCGGCATTAGGTGCACCGTTTACTGGGATGGATTGATACATATTAAACCTTTCTAGTGCCTGAGGCCCATAAACTCTATCTAAAGTAATAAAAGCAGAGATAGGAGCCATTTCACCATTTGAATTTCTTACATACATTCCATTTAAATCAGTTAGATTTTTCCTGTATATAGGATCTGCTTGAATCATTACTTTATATTGTTTACCAAATTCATTGTAATTAGAAGCATATACACCTCCAATATAACCTTGAAGTGCATTAAGTATATTGTTAACTGTTAACCCAGCCTGTTTAACTTTAGCAACATTTACTGTGATTTGGTATTGAGGAAAATTAGGGTTAAAAGAGCTGGTTGCGTACATAATTTCAGGTCGTTGATTTAACGCTCCTAAAAACTTGTTACTTACTTCAAAGAATTTATTTATATTTCCACCTGTACGGTCTTGCAACTGAAATTCAAATCCATTAGATATACCAAATCCTTGTAAGGTAGGAGCTCCAAAGAATATGATTTTACCTCCCTGAATGGAAGCAGTTTTCATAAATAATTCTCCTACAACTTTATTAATTTCAATTCCTGGTCTTTCAGACCATGGTTTTAATTTAATAAGAACTGTAGAATAGTTATCTCCGGTACCACTTATGAAGCTAATACCATTAAGTTGAGCTATATGCTCAATGGTACCAATTCCGGAAGCAACATTAACTACCTGATTACCTATTTCTGTTGATCTTTCTAGAGAAGAAGCTGGTGGTAGAGCTATATCGCACATAATGAATCCACTATCTTCCTGAGGAACAAAATCTGTAGGAGTAGTTTTCATTAGAAAATATAACAAACCAACAAAAATTCCTATGATTACAAATACACTCCATTTTAAATGAGATGTCCAAGTTAAAATCGATTTATATTTAGCGGTCATACCATCAAAAGCCGTATTAAATCCATCTTTTAATTTTTGTACCACTCCTTTTTTCTTTTCATGTTCATCTTCTGCATGGGGTTTTAAGAAAACAGCACAAAGGGCAGGGCTTAACGTTAATGCATTAATAGCAGAAAGAATAATTGAGATAGCCAATGTAAGACCAAATTGTTTATAAAAAACTCCGGAAGTACCACTAATAAAACTTACTGGTATAAAAACCGCAGACATAACCAATGTAATAGAAACTATAGCTCCGGCTATTTCATCCATCGCATGTAAAGAAGCTTTTTTAGCATCCTTCATACCAGATTCAAGTTTGGCATGCACTGCCTCGACGACCACAATAGCATCGTCCACCACAATACCGATGGCTAGTACTAATGCAAATAAAGTTAGAATATTAATAGTAAATCCAAATAATGATAAGAAGAAGAATGTACCGACAATAGCTACAATAACGGATATTGCAGGAATTAATGTGGAACGGAAATCTTGTAAGAACACCAAAATCACAATAAATACTAAAATAAAGGCTTCTACCAGTGTATGGATTACTTTTTCTATAGAAGCATCCAAAAAGTCATTAGCGTTCATTAAATATACTGTTTCTATTCCTTTAGGATATAGTTTTTCAGCTTCTTTTAAAGTAGATTCTACGTTTTTTATGATTTCTTGCGCATTCGATCCGGCAGTCTGGGCAATACTTATTACAACAGAAGGTTTTCTGTCTATACTGGTAGTTATATTATACATTTCTGATCCTACCTCGACCTTGGCAATGTCTTTAACCCTAAGGACATCTCCATTAGGTAAAGATTTGATTACCATATTTTCAAATTGTTTAGCAGTAACTAATCTACCGGTATATTTTAGAGTATATTCAAAAGTTTGGTTACTATTTTGCCCTATAGTACCTGGCGCAGCCTCTAAGTTTTGCTCTGCAAGTACAGCACTTATATCATCTGGAGTAATACCATATGATGCCATTACATCAGGTTTTAGCCAGATTCTCATAGAATATGTATTAGCTCCTCTAGCCTGAGCATCACCAATACCAGAGATTCTTTTAATTTGAGGAAGGATATTTATATTGGCATAATTCTGCAAAAATTTAGAATCATATTCCGGTTTATTACTTATTAAACCAACATATAAAATGTTACTACTTTGTGTTTTTTGTACAATTACACCTTGTCGAGTTACTTCGGCAGGAAGTAAGCTGTTTGCACGGGCGGCTAAATTTTGAACGTTTACTGACGCAATATCTGCATTAGTACCAGACTTAAAGTTAATGGTAATTGTAGCACTCCCGTCATTACCTGCACGGGAAGTCATATAGGTCATATTTTCTACCCCGTTGATTTGCTCTTCTAAGGGAATAATTACACTTTTCATTACTACATCCGCATTTGCTCCCGGATAAGTGGTTGTTACCTGAACGGTAGGGGGAGCAATTTCCGGATATTGGGATACAGGTAGGGTTACGAGCCCTATAATTCCCAATATTACAATTATAATGGATATTACTGTAGAAAGTACAGGTCTTTCAATGAATGTCTTAAGCATTTTCTATTTTTTATTTTTATAATTATTGAAATAGGATTAATAATTATTATAGTTGAGGTTTAATTTGATCTCCATCTTTAAGATTTTGTATATTGTTTACAACAATTTTGTCATTTTCTTTTAATCCTGAATTTACTACGAATGACTGACCATCTGTAAGAGGAGTAACAGTAATACTAGTTTGTTTTACTTTATTATTACTTTGAACTACATAAGCAAATGTTTGTCCTTGTAATTCAAATGTAGCTTTTTGTGGAATTACCAATGCATTATTTATAGTTACAGGTATTCTTATAGACCCTGTTGAACCACTTCTTAGTAATCCTTGCGGATTTTCAAAGTTGGCTCTAAAATTAGCTGATCCGGTACCTGTATTGACTATACCGCTGATAGTTTCAATTTTACCTTTTTCTATATATTCAGTTCCATCTGAAAGAATAAGTTTTACAGGTTCTGCTCTTCGTATTTTTTCAGCTTGAGTAGATCCGGGTTTATCTTTCAAGAAATCCAATAGTTGTTTTTCATTCATTGAAAAATAAACATATACATTAGAAGTATTAGCTACTGTAGTTAATACATAGGAACTATTAACAAAGCTACCTAACCTTAAAGGAATAGAACCTACAACTCCATTGACAGGACTTGTTATATAAGTATAGTTTTGGTTAATGCGAGCATTAGCTAACTGAGTTTGTGCCTGATTTAAAGCAGCTCTTTTAACCTGGAGTGCATATTGAGCTGCCTGTAATTGATATTTACTAACAATTCCTTTTTGCACTAGAGGCTGTACTTTTTCCACTTCCATTTCAGCATTATTGACTTCTGCTACTGCTGTTTTTATAGCAGCTTCTGCATTTCGTATATTTTGAGTATATTGAGGAAAATCAAGGGTAAATAAAAGTTGACCTTTTCTCACAACAGAACCTTCATCTACCTCTATGGATTTAATAAATCCTTCTACCATAGGTCTTATTTCTATATCTTCTTTACCTTTTATGGTAGCAGGATAATCATTTTCCAAAACAGCAGTTTGAGAAGTAACAACTTTTACAGGATAGGGTAAAACTTGACTTTGCTTTCCGGCAGCAGCGGCAGCAGCTTTACTTTTTTCATCACCTCCACATGAACCTAAAATTATAGCTCCAGAGATTAATAGAGCAATAATTCGTATTTTGTTTAATTTCATATATCTCTTAATTATTTATTTTTTAATTATTATTTTCATTATTTTTCCAGCAATTATTATTTACTTGAAGCTTAGAGATTTCTTCATCATTGAGCTCATCTTTTGATAAAAGAATTAAATCATTTTGAAAATATTTTTGTTTATCTTCTAAAGGTTTAAAAAAAGAATTGTTAAACTCATGAATAATTTTACTAGCTTCTTCAATAATTTGTTTTCCGTTTTGTGTTATGGAAATGAGCTTGGTCCTAGAATCTTTTTTATTATATTTTCTATTTATCCATCCTTTTTTTTGAAGGGTTCTTAATACTGTAGAAGTGGTCATAGGATCTATGCCCGCCTTTACTGAGATATCTTTTTGTGTTACTTCTTTATTAAGACTGTTCATATGTAGTATTCCAAATAAAAGAAATAATTGACTGTGTGTAAGTTCTAGTTTTTCAAATTTTTTTTTAAATTCACGTTGCCAGTAGTTATTTACTTTCCATAGTAAAAAACCTGTTATATCATTTTCAGAAATGGTAAAAAAAATATCTTTATCAACCGTATTATTTGCCATCTGTTTTTGAATTGAAAGTGCAAATATATTAAGTACACTTATAAAAAAAAAATTTTTTTTATTTTTTATTTTTTAAATAGACTTAGTTTGAGTAATTTTATCTTCGTTTTTATAAATAATTAAATTCTGTTGAATAATTTTTAAACTTTTTAATAATTCCTCAATTTGATGGTTCGTTAATCTGGTTGTAGTTATTTCAATATGCTGTTTAGCTACTTTTTTAGCTTCTATATAAATTTCTTTTCCTTTTTCAGTGATAATAATAATTTTTTTTCTTCGATCTTTTAAAGCATTGATCCGTGATACATATTTTTTTTTCTCTAAGCAATCAATAGAGCGGGTAATAGAAGAATTATCCCTGTGAATTTTTTTTGAAATCCATTGCATTGATATTTCTTTATTTTCTTCTATTAATAGGTCTAAGATTAGAAACTGTTCAGGAGTAATATCTACATTAAATTCATTTAATCGAGCATTCAATACATTTCGTAATAAATTTTCAGTATAACTGATCTGATAGGAGATCGATGATTCTCTGTCGGATTTTATCATGAAAAAATTAATTCAATTGCATGTTAGTGCAAAATTTGATAGTGCAAATATATTACATTTAAATTAAAATAATCAAAACAAAATAGATTATTTTGAATAATTACCTAACTATAATAAAATATTTTATTATTTAGAATCGTCATTAGCCATGTGAATGGTCATTTGAGGGAAAGGAATATTGATTTTTTCTTCAGTAAACTTCTCATAAATTTTTTCATTTAAATAAAAGTAAACATTCCAATAATCTTTAGATTCAGTCCAAACTCTAATAACAAAATCAATTGAACTATCATTAAGTTTTATTAGTCCTATAAAGGGTTCAGGATCTCTTAAAACAGAAGAATTAGAATTTATGATATGAATAAGAATTTCTTTAACTTTTGTAAGAGGAGTTCCATAATCAACTCCTATAGTAATATCTACTCTTCTTTGTTTTTGTGTGGAGTAATTTAAAAGATTACCTGTTGATAATGGGCCATTAGGTATATAGATAGTTTTATTATCAGAAGTCGTTAAAATTGTATATAAAATCCCAATAGATTTTACAGTTCCTTCTTGGTTTTGTGCAGAAATATAATCTCCTATCTTTATAGATTTATTAAATAAAATCATTACACCTCCTGCAAAGTTTCCCAAATTATCTTTCATGGCCATACCTATAGCTAGTCCGGCTGAAGCAATCAATGCTGCAAAAGAAGTAGTTTGTATACCCAATACTCCAATAATAGACATAATTAAAAGAATAGTCAGAGTTATATTTACCAGATTACTTAAAAAAGATTTTAAAGAGTTATCTATTTTTTCCTTTTCTAAAATTCTATTTACAAATTTTTCTATCCACCGGATAATAAATTTGCCCACATAGTAAATAATAATACAGGTAATGATTTTAATACCTAATTCATAAAACAAATTAAGCAATTTGTCCATTAATTTTTCCAGTGTTAAAGAGTTAATAAATTTCTTTGCTTCTTCTCCGGTATTAATTTGATAGATATTCATATATTCTAGCCTAATTTTCTACTAATATAAGAATTGATTTCTAAAGGAAGAACAACAACAAGTAGAATTTTATGTTTTATTTTCATAAATATTATCTCTCAGGAATATATAAAAAAAGAGTGGCTAAAATCTTAGAAAAAAATTTTATTTATCATCTGATATTTTTCAGAGTTATACATAAAAGCTCTATTTTTTTCATAAAATGATTATTTTTGGTTAAAGTTGCATAAATTTGTAAAATGAAGGAAAATAATCGGCAAAAAAAAATTAACCAATTATTACAGGAAGAATTATCTATAATTTTTCAACGGCAGTCTTCTGCAATGGGAAAAGGAATATTAATAACGGTAACAGATGTAAAAATTACTGCAGATTTAAGTATATCAAAAGTATATTTAAGTATCTTTCCACAAGAATATAGAACTCCATTGATAAATGAAATCAATATTTTAAAACCTAAGATCAGAAAAATTTTAGGTACTAAACTTTCAAAACAGTTAAGACAAATTCCTCAATTATCCTTTTATTTAGAAACCTCTTTAGATGAAGTGGAAAAAATAGAAAAAGCCTTAAAAGGAGAAGATGAAAATCCTATAAGATAGTTAGTGAAAAATTTATCTTGGTATATAGCATTCAGATATTTTATATCTAAAAAGAGTACTCAAGCTGTTAGTATTATTATGTACACTTCTTTGGTAGCTATAGCTATAGCCACTTGTGCCATGTTTGTAATACTTTCGGTTTTCAGTGGTTTGGAAGGCTTTAATATTAAGTTATTTAGTGATATAAATCCTGATTTGAAAATTTTACCTGTTTCAGGTAAAACCATACAGAATTTAAATAAAGTTGAAAAGGTT
Source organism: Apibacter adventoris (assembly GCF_002964965.1). Lineage (NCBI taxonomy): Bacteria > Pseudomonadati > Bacteroidota > Flavobacteriia > Flavobacteriales > Weeksellaceae > Apibacter > Apibacter adventoris. The sequence goes on along the minus strand of NZ_PSZN01000010.1, from coordinate 13,608 downwards.
TTATCTGCCAATGAAAATATAGAAGCCTATACCAAAGTTATAGAAGAGAAGGTATATGTAATGTACGATGATAAAGATGAAATAGCTTTTTTAAAAGGAGTGGATGAGAATTTTCTTAAGGTAGTTAAAATAGATACTTGTTTTCAAGTAGGAAAATTTCCGACAACTTCTCAAATCAAGAATATCTCTAAAGAAGCTGCATTTGGAAATGCACTTGCCTTTCGTTTAGGAATTCCTTTAGACAGTACTTCATTAGTCTCATTATATATGCCTAAACCTGGAAAAGGGCTTTTAACTATAGATAATGCTTTTGAGAAATGTAATGTCTATATGACAGGAGTGTTTGCATTAAATGATCAATATGAAAATTACATTTTTGTTCCTATAAGTACAGCTCAAAAATTATTAAATTTACCGATAGAGAGTGCTTTTTCTATAGAAATTAAATTAAAAAATAAACATATAGCCTCTACTCAATTACAAATAAAATCAGAATTAGGCGATGAATATCAGGTTTTAACAAGGCAAGAGCAAGATGCTCCATTCTTAAAAATGATGAAAATAGAACAGTTGTTTATTTATATGATTTTTATATTAGTTATTATAATTGCATCTTTTAACTTGGCAGGAGCTATTATTATAATTATTTTAGATAAGAAACATCAGTCAAAAGCTTTAATCTCATTAGGATATAGCATAAAAGGGCTGAAAAGATTATTTTTTACTATAGGAATAATTATAACTATTTCAGGAGTAATATTAGGAATAATTTTAGGAACAATACTTACCTGGATACAAGCTAATTTTGGCTTAGTAATGGCTAATTCTTATATGGCTTTTCCCATAAAATTTAGTATTTATAATTATCTTATAGTATTAAGTACTGTTTTATTTATTGGAGTTTTAATTTCATTTTTTTCATCTAGGAAATTGAATTTTTAATTTTTTTTATAAACTATAATCACATTATTTAAAATATATGTTTATTAGAGAATATTATTTCTGATATATTAAATATATGCTAAAAGTCATATAATAAAATGATTTAAAAACGATAATAGTATTTAATTTTGGGAAACTTTTACAAAACTATAAAAATAAAATACTAATTATTTATGTGTGCGTTTACGTTTACACCTTTACTGTCTGTATTATTTACTGTTATATTAATTGGAATTCTTTCGAACATTCTAAAGTTAGATACATTTATTTCTGTTTTAGAAATATTAATGTTTTCAATTTTAATGATTGTTTTAAAAAAAAGAATAGATATCCAAAATATTATTAAAATTTACTAAAAAAGTAATAAAGCACCTTCGAGTTTAAGATTTATAAGAGTGTTCTCTTTTATAACTTTTGAAGATGTAAAACAATGAATTCTATACAGATAGTTAAAAATATTTTTAAAGCAGGAGTAGAAAGTGTTCTACCGGATAAGTTAGTTCGTGAAAATGTAAAGCTTGAAAAAGATATTTTACATATTGCGAATATGCGCTATTCCCTATTGCAGATTGATAATATCTATGTTGTGGGAGCAGGAAAAGCTAGTGCTTTGATGGGGAAAGAACTGGAAACAATCCTGGGAAACCATATTACTGCAGGACATATTATAGTAAAATATGGACAAGCTTGTTCACTTACCTATATAAACATTACCGAAGCAGGTCATCCTATTCCTGATAAACAAGGATTTAAAGCAACCCAAGACATCATTACTCTGGCTAAAAAAGCTGAGGAAAGAGATTTGGTAATTTGCCTTTTTTCCGGAGGGGCATCTTCTTTATTAACTGACTTCCCAAATGAAGCTTCACCTGAAGACATTATAAAATTAAATGAAATTCTTCTAAAAAGTGGGGCTAACATAAATGAAATGAATGCCGTTCGTAAGCATGTATCAAAAGTAAAAGGAGGTCAGTTGGCTAAAGAAATATATCCCGCACAAACGGCAAGTCTTATATTGTCAGATGTTGTAGGTGATGGCTTGGATGTTATAGCTTCAGGTCCTACTACCTTTGATCAATCAACTTTTCTAGATGTAAAAAATATTATTTCAAAATATAATTTAGAAGACGAAATACCAGAAAATCTAAAAAAATATATAGAAAAAGGAGTAAAAGGAAATATTTCCGAAACACCGAAAATTAAAGATAAAATTTTCGATAAAGTGCATAATTTTATTATAGGCAGTAATTCAATAGCCTTGGAATATGCTCAAAAAAAAGCTAAAGATTTAGAAATTAATTCCATAATTATAACATCAAAATTAGAGGGTGATGCTTGTATAGTAGCAAAAAAAATAGTTGAAAGAGCATTAACAGAACAAAAGCAATTAAATATAGGGGAAAGTATCTGTTTATTGTTCGGTGGAGAAACTACGGTAAAAGTGGATGGGAAAGGATTGGGCGGAAGAAATCAACATTTAGCATTATGTGCAGCTCGTTTACTTTCAGGAAAAAAAGGAATTGTAATTCTTTCAGCAGGAACCGACGGCAATGATGGGCCTACCAATGCAGCCGGAGCTATAGTCACTGCAGATACAATAAAAGATGCAAAAAATAAAGGATTAGATATCAATTTATTTATAAATAAATTCGATTCTTATCATTTTTTTCAACAAGTAGGAGGACATTACATTACCGGTTCTACCTTAACCAATGTAATGGATCTTATAATAGTTTTGATAAAAAAATAATAAGTTAATTTAACTTATTTTTAATTATATTTTTTTAATTCTTAATTTATGTGTGAAGAACTATTTAATTTTTATAATTAAATAGTTCTTTTTTATGGTAAAAACAATATAAAAACCTTATTTGAGAATTAAATACATATAAAGTATAAAAAAAATTTTAGGATAAGATCATTTTAATTATTTTTGTGTAGTAAAGAACACATTATGAGAAATTTTTTTTTATTTATAATAATAACATTTCAGGCAATTGCTTTTGCACAAACTAAGAAAATATATAATAAATCAGGGAAAGAGATCGATGCCTCATTAATAGATGAAAATGTTGGAGATAATGCTAAGAAAGTAAATACAGTTTTTCTCTTTAAAAACGGAACCCGCAGTCATTTTATTAAAATTATGAACTTGGAGGGAAAAACTTACGCTCAAGGAATAAGTGAGTATGTTGTAATGGATTTTAATAGTAAAAAAGGAGGAGACCTCCATCGTAAAGTAGAAAAATTAACAAATTTAGTGATTGAAGATGGAAAATTAATTTCTGATCAGTTAAAAATTTCTTTTGTTTACCTTAAAGAAAAAGGGGTAAATTACGATAAAGAACAACCACCAATCAATATAATGGTTTGTACTCCAAATAAAAATAATACAGTCTCTACATGTAGACTAAATGATAGTCAAGAAGATATAATCCCTGAAGAAATACCTGGTAAGTATCCACAAACTTCTATCACACGTATAGGAGTTGAAGATTTAAAAAATAAGAAACCAAAAGAGCTGAATATTATGAAAAAAGAAATATATGCTCGGTATGGGTATAAGTTTTCAGATAAAAGTGATCAGGATTATTTTTTTGCTCAAAATTGGTATGAACCTGTTGTGGATAACAACTTAATACAATTAAATGAATTGGAAGAAGATAATGTAAATATGATATCACTTTATGAGAATAGTAACGAATATAAAAATCTAAATAACCCTTCATATAGTCATATTATACCGATAGAAACAACAAGTACTACACTTTTTGATAAAACCTATTTAAAAAGTATAAAAAATATAAAACAAGACACATTAGGCAATGGTAAATGTGAATTTACAGAATTTAATAGAAATGGAATTTCTACCTTTAAACATGACTGTATGATAAACAAATCTATATATGAAAATCTCTTTTATAATAATTTTTTAGTACAAAATATAGATCAGAATTATGACACTTATTTTTATTATAATAAAAATGGTCTTCCAATAAAAACAGTAAAATTAAATTATGAAAAAGGTACGACCAATGAAACTTATTATTATTATGATATAAACCAAAACATTAATAAAAAAGTAATCTATCAAAATAACTACTACAATAGTACCATCTATTATAACTACGATTACAATAATAACATGGTTAAAGAGTTTTATAAAGATGATGATGGCAATGAAGTTCAACCAATCGAATACTTCTATAATGAAGATAATATAAATACAGGGAATCTTACAAATAATGAACTGCAATGTGACTATACATTTAATGAAGCAAAAGATATTATAACAGAAATAGTATGCTATAAACATAAAGGGGAAGAAAAAGATATAAAATCAAAAAATGAAAGGAAAGTATTAGAAACAAAACGAGGAAAACATAAAAGGATAAGCTTTTTAAAATTATCAGAACTAGACGGAGCAAAATATGGAATATCTATAATAGAATTAAAATATTATTAAAAAAATTGGGTTTTCAATTCAGAAAATAAAAAAATAGAAATAAAAAAAGTGCATATTATTTCCTAAATTTGCTATATGTTCAACGAATTTGGAAAAGTTATAAAAATAACTACTTTTGGAGAAAGCCATGGTATTGCTATGGGGGGAATTATAGACGGATTTCCTGCTGGACTTACAGTTAATTTTGACCAGATACAAAAAGAATTGGATCGTAGGAAACCCGGTCAGTCCAAAATTGTAACACAAAGAAAAGAAGAAGATAAAGTAGAATTTCTTTCCGGCATATTTGAAGGAAAGACGACAGGTCAATCAATAGGGTATATTATTAAAAATACCAATCAAAAATCTAAAGATTACGAACATAATTTGCAGGTATTCAGACCTTCTCACGCAGATTATACCTATTTTTCAAAATATGGAATCAGAGATCATAGAGGAGGAGGGAGAACCTCAGCCAGAGAAACCGCTAATTGGGTAGTGGCTGGGGCCTTGTGTAAACAGTTGCTTCCAGATATTACTTTTCAGGCCTTTGTTTCATCCGTAGGAGATATAGAAACAAAAAAAGACATATATGATTTAGACCTTTCTCTTACAGAAAATAACATTGTAAGATGTCCAGATGAAGAAGTAGCCGAAAAAATGATTGAAAAAATAACTCAGATTAAAAAAAACGGAGACACAATAGGAGGAATTATTACCTGTGTAATAAAAAATGTTCCGGTAGGCTTGGGTGAACCCATTTTTGATAAATTATCATCACGTTTAGCTCAAGCAATGATGAGTATAAATGCCGCCAAAGGATTTGAAATAGGTAGTGGTTTTAAAGGAACCCGACTAACGGGTTCATTACATAATGATATTTTTGCAGAAGGCGGAAAAACGCTAACCAATCATTCAGGAGGTATTCAGGGAGGAATATCCAACGGTATGGATATTATATGTAGAGTAGCTTTCAAACCGGTAGCAACAATCATGAAAAAACAGGATACCATAGATGAGAACGGAAACAAAGCAGAAATACATGGGAAAGGTAGACACGATCCCTGTGTAGTTCCACGTGCAGTTCCTATTGTAGAAGCTTTGGCAGCAATGGTCATAGCAGATTTTTCATTACTCAATAAACTAAGAAAAATATAAAACTCATAAAAAAATACTATGGAAGCAAACGAACAAGCTGAAATACTTAAAAAAATTTCTCCTTATGTAGACTTAAAATTTTATCCCTTCGGAAAACAAGAAAATGGAGTTTGTGAAATCATAAAAAGAGAATCTATGTACAATGGAAAAGGAGTAGTATATATGATTTCTACCATACAATCGGGTGAATTGGTAAATAATCGTTTCGCACAATATATGGTACTTCTAAATAAAGGAGATGAAGGAGGTTTTCATGATCATGGAAGTAAAAAAGAACAAGAATTATATGTCATTGTACATGGAAAAGGAAAATATACCGAAAGGAGAGGAGAAAATGAAATAATAAAAGAAGTAGAGGTACAAAAAGGCAATATTACAGCTATTCAGGGTATAGGTAATTATCATTCTATCATAAATACAGGAGATGAGCCCTTGATTATATTTGTGGTGGCAACTAATGAAAAACCCTAAAAAAAATTACATTTTTAAATGATGGAACCGTCAATAGATTTACGATATTTTTGGAATAAGGGAGTTTCTTATGAAAAATATAAAGAAATAATAACCCTGCAGGAAAAACAAGAAATCCATTCTTCTAATGAAAATATTAAAAAATTAGCCGAATATACGCGTCTGAATCTTAGCCGAATTCATAGAAATGATAAAACTTTGGTATTGGAAGAATCTGTAATTAAGCAATTGGCTAGCCTTTCCCATAAAATAAATATACTGGTTATATCCGAAGGTTGGTGTGGAGATGCAAGTCAAATTGTACCTGTTATCAATAAAATGGTTAGGTGCACAGATAAATTAGATATAAGGTTAGTATTTAGAGATGAAAATGAAAGGCTTATAAACCAATATCTTACAAACGGAGGAAAAGCAATTCCTATTGTTATCCTTATAAATGCAGAAACTTTTCAGGAAATTGCCCATTGGGGGCCTCGCCCGCAACCATGTACCCCCTTTCTCCAAAAATATAAATCCGATCCGCAACATTATTCCCATGATGATTTTGCTATAGATATTCAAAACTTTTATAATCAAGATAAAGGTCATACTATATCCAAAGAATTGACGCGTCTTATAGTTAAAAGTTAAAAATGGTATGAAAGTAAGACCGGTTTATATATTAAATTTCACCTTAATAATTATTATTTTAGCCGTGTTATTTACTCCATTCAGGAAATTATTAGAAAAAATACAATCCAACGATGCTCAAAGTGAATATTTTATACCTAAAACATTATCAGAAAAACAATATGATATAGATTTAAAAGGAATCAATACTTCAGATATCAATCTTAGAGTATTTAAACGAAAAAAGATATTCCTGCATTTTTGGGGTACCTGGTGTCCCATATGTGTAAAGGAAATGCCGCAGATTCAGAAACTATATAATGAAAAAGGAAAAAAATATCAGTTTGTTTTAATTTATATGAAAGAACCAAAAGAAAATGTACTACGGTTTTTACAAGAGAATTCTTATACTTTTCCTGTTTATGATGCAAATAGTCCTATAGAAACTTCGCTTTTACCTACAGTTTTTCCCACTACCTTCCTCATTGATGAAAAAGGAAATATAACTGATAAAATTGAAGGAGAAAAAGATTGGAGTAATTTAGATTTTTAAAAACTATTTTAATTTATTTAAAAAACAAGTTGAAATAAATAGAATTCAGCTTCTACAAAAAAATAAGCTTGAGGTAGGCAAAACAAAATAAAGTTAGAATATAATTAAAATAAGGGTATAGATAAGTTTTATCTTCGTTTTACATTTTTTTTAAATAAAAATCCTCTTTTTTTAGTACATTTTATTTAATTATAAATATTGTTTAAATGTATATTTTTATGTAAATTTAGTTTTACCAATAAAAAGTTAATGGATGTAAAGACGGTTATACAAAGAAATTCTAAAGATATTGCTTTTATAGTAGGAAATGGAATAAATCGATACCCGAATAATCCCAAAGCTATATCTTGGGACGATTTACTGATTAAACTCTGGGATAAATTCTCATTCAGTACCATTTCAGAAGTACCTCAGGGAATATCGCTAACAGAATTTTATGATTTATTGGATATTGAAAACTCTACATCCCATACAAACAATGAAATACAAAAAGAAGCCTGTATATTACTGGAAAGCTGGAGTAATGAACCCCATCATAAATCTTTTTTAGAAAAAGCAAAGCAGCTTAAGGCACCGGTTCTCACTACAAATTTTGACTTAGTACTGCCCCAAGCCCTAAAACTGAAATCCTTTGATATTGAAAAAAAAGGATTTACCGATTTTTATCCTTGGAAAACTTATTACGGAGAAAGACAATGGACATTTCCTACCGATGGATTTGGCGTATGGTTTATAAACGGTTTTATTAAATATCATAGAAGTATTCGGTTGGGGCTATCCCAATATATGGGCTCGGTAGAAAGAGCCCGGTATTTAATACACAAAGGAGACGAGAATAATTTATTCACAGGGAAAAATATGAATAACTGGGAAGGAAATAAAACTTGGCTTCATATTATTTTCAACAAATCGCTTTGTATTTTTGGTTTAGGATTAGAAGAAAATGAAGTATTTTTAAGATGGCTGTTAATAGAGAGGGCAAAATATTTCAGGAAATTTCCTGAAAGGAAAAGAAAAGGATGGTACATTGTAAAACCCGACAACATTAACACACAATATAAAGGGAAAAAATATTTTTTAGAAAAATTAGGATTCGAAGTTATTGAGGCCGATAACTATGATGATATTTATAAAACTCCTTGGGAATAATAGACAATATAAAAAGGAAAAACAATTTAAGAAAACACAGGTCATACCTTTCTAAACCTTATTTTTCAATGCATTATATAAATTTTCACAAAGTTCATGAAGTATTATAAATAATATTTATATATTTACCGAGAATTAGTCATATGACTAAATTTAAAAATGAAAAAGGAAGTAGAAAAGAAAATAATAAATGCAGCTCGTGAGCTTTTTTATGAAAAAGGTTTTACAGGAACTACCGTGCGCGATATTTCCGGTAAGGCAGAAGTAAACCTTGCATTGTTACATTACTATTTCAGGACGAAAGATAAAATATTCGAAATTGTGTTTAGTGAAGCTTTTTCTTTATTATTCAAACGCTTAAATAAAGCTTTATCTTCAGATGTCGATATTTTTGAAAAGATCAAACTAATTATCTCCTCTTATATAAGTACATGTGCAAAATATCCTCAGCTTGCTTCCTTTATAATGCATGAATTGTCTGTAAATTCCGAGTTTGTTTGGACAATTATTACTTCCTATAAAGAAAAGCAAGATATAAATAATAATTATGCATTTTTTTTTGAAGAGATTAAAAAATTAGGAAAAGAAAAAAAGATACAAGAAATTGATCCTAAAGTATTATTTATAGATATTATGTCCCTATCCCTATTTCCTTTTATGGCAAATGAATTTATCTCTAATTTCCTTTACCCAAAAAAGAAAACAGAATTTAATAAAATGATTAAAGATAGAACCGTGCATGTATATAATCTGATTATAAACAGTATAACAATATAATTTTTTTTACTTTTAATTTAGTCATTTGACTAAATTAAAAAACCAAGACAAAGCTATGAAACTGTTAAAAACCAAGAAAAGAAAAAGAATATTACAATTAATTGGAATCGCTGTTTTGTTTTGTATAATAGGATATAACACTTTATTTAGAAGTCAGAATATGATAGAATATAGAATAAACCCGAGTCTGGTTTGTGTTAACCCGAATTGGAAAGGAAATGTATTTATAAATGGAAAATTCCAAAATGACACGATTCCCGAATCGGCTCCGTTATTAGAAGTACTAAAATGGAAATTTAGTAAAAATCCGCAGAAAAAAGAAAAAAAAGAGGAAAACTATAGGTTAACGGTCGAATCTATAGATAGTTTTTCAGATACTAAAAATAAAATTATATGGTTGGGACATGCTACATTTTTAATTCAATTAGATGGAGCTCGAATAATTACAGACCCGGTATTCGGAGATATTCCGACAAAAAAAAGAAAAGTGCAGCTTCCTTGCAATCCCGATTCCTTAAAGAATATAGATTATTTGCTTGTCTCGCACGACCATCGTGATCACTTTGATAAAAAATCAATAGAGCAATTACATCTAAATAATCCATTCATACAAGCATTAGCCCCTCTTGAAGCAAAAAGGCTATTTTCTACCAAAAAATTAAAAAAAATTCCTTTACAAGAAGCAGGATGGTATCAAGAGTACAATATAGAAAAAGATATACGAATTGTCTTTCTTCCTGCTAAGCATTGGGGCAGGCGTTCCTTAAATGATTTTAATAAAACCCTTTGGGGAAGTTTCTTGATAATTGGGAAGAAAACCAAGGTTTTTTTTGCAGGAGATAGCGCATATCATCCGCATATATATAAAGATATTTATAATCTGTTTGGAGCCATAGATATATGCATATTTCCAATAGGGGCTTATTCTCCTGAGTACATGATGGCTTCCTCACATATGAATCCGGAAGAAGCAGTAAACGCATTTAATGATTTAAAAGGAAAAATATTTATTCCTATGCATTATGGAACTTTTGATTTGTCCGACGAACCTTTAGGAGAACCCATAAAAAGGTTAATAACAGCAATTATAGAAAATAACCGGGCCAATAAGTTAACAGAACTTTCAATCGGCGGAACTTATTTAATTGACAACCTCAAATAAGAAAATAATAAATAAATGTTTAACTATTAAAATAAAAAGAAATGAACGAAAAAGAAGTCATTGAAGAATTAATAAGAAAAAGTTTTTTGAACGGAGCTTTAAACGAACTGAATGTGAATGATATGGATCAAGGATTTCATCCTGATTTCAACATATTGATTCCTCAACAAAATAACCTGTTTAAACTGCCTTTGGATATGTGGAAGAATGTGGTTATGGAGTATAAGACGAATCCTGAGAAAAATCAAACTAAATTAAGAGAGGTTGATTATAAACTTACGGTTCTGGATATAACCGACGCTGCCGCAGTTGTTAAAGTAGAATTGTTTAGAGATGACATACAACTCAGTACCGATTTTATTTCTTTAATAAAATTTCCAAATGGGTGGAAAGCAGTAGCAAAAGTATCTAATGAACATGTTCCTAACCCTTTTAATCTTTAATAATTATGTTAAAAAATAAATATGCTGTAATAACAGGAGGAAGCGATGGAATTGGTTTTGCTATCGCTGAAATGTTTGCAAAAAATGGGGCTGATATATGTATAGTGGCCCGGAATGAGGAAAAACTATTAGAAGCCAAAAATAATTTAAAAACTTATGGTACATCTATTTCTGTAATCAATGGAGATTTGTCAGACATATCGGCAATAAAAGATATTTCTGATAAAATTTTAGAAATTTCACCCGATATTGACATATTGGTCAATAATGCAGGGATAGGTCGTTTTATTCCTTTTGAGCAGATGGATAGCAATCTTTTCGATATGCATCTTAATTTAAATGTGAGAGCACCCTATTTTTTAAGCCAATATTTGTTAGGTTCCCTTATAAAAAATAAAGGCAATATTATAAATATTTCTTCTTATTTCTCTAAAAGAATGTTGGCAGGAAATTGTTCTACTGTATATTCCCTAACCAAAGGTGCATTAGAATCATTTACAAAATCACTGGCATTTGAAATTGGCAAAAAAGGAGTTCGCGTAAATGCCATTGCTCCGGGCTCAATAAATACCCCTCAATTAAGAACCAACCTATCATTAATGAATGACAATGAAAAACAAAAAATACAGAGTTTAATTCCCATGATATACCCATTGGGTCGAATCGGTTCAACAGAAGATATCGCTCATATGGCTACATTTTTAGCCTCCGAAAATGCAAATTGGATTACAGGTGCAATTATGTCTGTAGACGGAGGTTTAACCACAAATTAAATCATTAAATAAGTCATATGATTTTCTCTTAAAGAATTAGAAAAAAAACATATTCCATATAATATATTATAATATTTCGTGGGTATATTTAATAAAACTCAAAAGGATAATCGTATGTTTTTTTTCTAATTCAAGAGAAAACAATCCATGAGCCAAGGTTTAGCCTAAACTATTTTTGATTTTATATTTGCTGATTAGGGCTAGGTATCATAAAAGCTTAGTTTTTCAATATTTGCACAGATATAAAAAATAAAGATTTTATATTATTACCGTTTAAAGATTTAGTTTTATTTCTTTGTCTTAGGTCGTATTACATATAAACCACCTGAATGAGGTATTTTACTATAATTCTTATATATATATATAAATATATATCCTTTTTTATATAATTCTTCATTTCCAAAAAAATTAATATTTTTATTTAAATTACTATTAAATTTAAAATGGATTTTTTCCTTAGGCATTTGCAATTCTGCATAGAGTATATTATACCGTAATGAACGGGTTTCAATAACAGCTTGTTTTATTTCTTCCTTACTGTCTTTATATTCTTCTAATATTTTATTTTTCTTTTCTTCAGAAATTTCACTATAATATTCCTTATTAACAATTTTATAATATTTCTCTGCTTCAGGGAATTTAAAATCTACTAAATCATTTTTTTTCTTATAATTATCTTCAAAAATCAATTTGTATCTTTTAATACTATCCTCGTTATTAATGGTATCTTTTTTATTAGTTAGACAATTATATTTCATATAATAAGCAATAGAATTATCACGGTCATATATATAAAAAAAATCATATTTTTTTTATTAAAATATATCAAAGGCATTTGATTAATTTCCTCAGCATGAGAAAATCTTGGGTCAGCGGGATAACGTTCTCCAAAAATGGTTAATAATTCGACTTCTTTAGGAAAGATTGTACTTATTTCATATTTATCACTTTCTATTCCCTCATCAATATATGTATATTTAGAATAATCTTCTTTAGTTTTGCAGCTTATAAAAAGTAAAATACCTAATAATAAAATAGAGTTTTTCATAAAAGGTTAGTTTTTCAATATTTGCACAGATATAATAAAATAAAGACTTTATATTATTACCGTTTAAAGATTTAGTTTTATTTCTTTGTTTTAGGGCGTATTACATATAAACCGCCAGAATGTGGGAACATATCCAAATTATAAAAAATATATATAAACATATATCCTTTTTTATATAATTCTTCATTTCCAAAAAACTCTATTTTCTTTTTTAAATCACTATTAAATTTAAAATGGATTTTTTCCTTAGGCATTTGCAATTCTGCATAAAGGATATTATATCTTATTGAAAAAGTTTTTATGATATCTTGTTTTATTTCTTCCTTACTGTCTTTATATTCTTCTAATATTTTATTTTTCTTTTCTTCAGAAATTTCACTATAATATTCCTTATTAACAATGTTATAATATTTTTCTGCTTCAGGGAATTTAAAATTAACAAATTTATTTTCCTTATGAGCATAAGAATTACGTATAACATTCATGTCTTCAGTACTTAAAGTATCAATCATATTTTTTGACATATTATATTTGAAATCATTAGTTTTATTATTATTCTTATATCTAAAATACAAAAAATTAGACTGATCATATGCAATTAAAGGCATTTGATTGATTTCCTCAGCACGATAGGTTCTTGGGTCAGAAGCATAAGGGGGACCAAAAATGGTAAATAATTCCACTTCTTTAGGAAAGATTGTACTTATTTCATATTTATCACTTTCTATTCCCTCATCAATATATGTATATTTAGAATAATCTTCTTTAGTTTTACAGCTTGTAAAAAGTAAAATACCTAATAATAAAATATAGTTTTTCATAAAAGGTTAGTTTTTCAATATTTGCACAGATATAATAAAATAAAGACTTTATATTATTACCGTTTAAAGATTTAGTTTTATTTCTTTGTTTTAGGGCGTATTACATATAAACCGCCAGAATGTGGGAACATATCCAAATTATAAAAAATATATATAAACATATATCCTTTTTTATATAATTCTTCATTTCCAAAAAACTCTATTTTCTTTTTTAAATCACTATTAAATTTAAAATGGATTTTTTCCTTAGGCATTTG
>NZ_PSZN01000009.1:0-38160 GCF_002964965.1 Apibacter adventoris | reverse complement strand
ACTTTGGTTGTATAAGGAAAGGGGTACTTTGTTGTAGGTCTTGGCTGAGGCTTCTTCTGCATATTGCTGAAAGGGGTTCTTGGTGCCTTGTACGCTTACACTTTCGGATTCTACGGTGTAGTTCTCTGCCTGCTTGGCATCGTAGGATGTATAGGTGAACTTTTGGGGGACTAATTGCATCTTCAGTTCGTATTCGAACAGGTCTTGTTCTTCTACCAGCTCTACGGTCTTCCCCCCATACCCGCCAAAGACCAGCTGGGTGCCATTGTAGTAAAACCATTCTCCATACCTTGTGGCTAACCTTCTGATAAATTGATAATCAGATTCCCGATATTGTACGGTATATAGCAGTTTTTCCTGTAGGTGCGGACGTATATCCCACTGAATCAGGTCGGAAGGATATTCGCGGGTAGATTCTTCAATAATTTCTTTAAGTCCCTTTTTTTCGAAGCTCTGGCAATCCAAGCCATTCTCTAACAGGATGGTTGGGGATTTTCCTTCTAAGATTATATGGCTATAACCGTCTATGCGTTTGTTGCGGATCTGGGTTATGATTCCGGTAAAGATATAGGTGGTCTGTCCGTATTGTTTAAGTTGCAGGGTACAGCGTTTTCCTAAATATTTACGGGTATTCGTTAAGGGATAGCTGTCTTTTTCTCCGAAGGCTTCACTGGGGCACAAAATTTCAAAGCTGTCATGAGTCCCTACCTGCTGGTGTATGCTCAGAGTAAAATGGCTATCGGTCAGTACGTATTCTCCGCCTATTTGTACGGTGCTCCATACCAGATGGCTGTCGCCGTAGAGGCTCTTTAAATCGCCTCCGTAGGTTACTAAACTACTTAAGGCTTTTTGTTTTTCCAATACTTCCGGGGGGATGATTTCAAAGGTGTTGCCTTTTATCGGGCTAAGTTCTTCGTTTACCCGGGTTAGTTTGTTTTGTACCCGGGTGGCTGTTTCCTGTACTTTTTTTACCTCTTCTCGGATGCCTTGGGGAGCTTGATCCAGTTTTGTCTCGGCTGAGTCAAGGGCAGATTGTTGTAGCTTTTCTGTGAGTTTACTCAGGTCTACCTGAGGCTCCTTTTTATTAGGATCTTCTATTATGCTCATAGTATAAACAATATATAATGAATACTATAAATACAAATATATATATTTTTTTATATTTTATCTATACAATTAACATCATAATTTATACTATAATATTTTTTATATATTTTTTTTTATAAAAACTCATTCCCAGCGAAATGAAATCCTATTAATTTGCTTTTAAATAGCATTATAATTTATGAATGATATTTTACAATACATTAAACTATTATTTAAGTCTTGTATACTCAACTAATAAATTGAAAGATCAAAGCCTACAAATTTGAAAACTGCTGCATTTCATTTTAAGGAATTAATCTACACGGCTGTAGAAAAATCAATATCTCCGGATATTGTTTTTTACTATTTTTTTTCTCTTATTCTTCCACTGTTGTGAAGAAATAAAAGCAATAAAAAAATGAGTGATTCTCAGATAAAGATAAATGTAACAATAGATAGGATAATCATAATAGTTATTTTTATATGTTTCTTTATATTCTCAAATATAAAATTTCACTAATTAACTATATAATATTCTGTATAAATTCTTCCAGACTATCTTCTTTTTTTAAACCTAATTTTTGTTTTAATCTATATTTATTCATCCTTACAGTCTTTAGCTCTACATGTAATAAATCTGCCATTTCTTTAGTGGGCATTTTCATAAATATATAAACACAATACTTTAGGTCTAAAGAAGTTAGTTTCTGTTTCGTTTTTTCCTGTAATCTGTTATAAAATTCCGGATGAATTTCATTTAATACATTAACAAAATCATCAAAATTTTTGTCTAATCGTTCTTCTTCCTTTATCATTCTCTCTAATAAAAAAGTATTGAAGTTTGGGTCATTTTTGATAGTATATGTTAAATTTTTCAACATTTCATTTTTATAAACAATCTGGTTAGTTCTGGATAGTACTTCCTTCTGTAACCTATGTGCTTCTTCTTCTTTTATTCGTATTTGTAATTCTGCATTTTCTTTTTCTACTTCTAAAAACTTAGCTTCTTCTTCTTTTAGTTTTGCTAATAAATTGGCTTCTTCTTTTTTATTTTTCAGATATTTTACTCTAAATCTAAATACAAAAAATACGAGTATCAACAATATAAATAGTACGCAAGCAAAAGCTATGTACCATACATTTTGTTTTTTTCTTATTTCTATTTCTCTCTCTTTTTCTGCTAATTTATATTTTACCTGTTGTTGCTGACCCACTTTTACATATTTTTCATCAAAATATTTTTGATAATAAGTAAATGCTTTTTTCAAGTTTTCAATAGCAATATTCAGATTTCCTGTTTTTTGATATAATGAAGATAACAGATAATATAATTCATATTTATATCTGTTTAATTTATCTTGTTTGGAAACTTCATCAGTAATCTCTTCTGTTAATTGTATTGCTGAACGATAATCTTCCTTGCTCATCTCAACCGAAATCAATAATTTGTAATAATTTATTCTAAATTCTACATCGTGATTTCTTTTTGCTATAATCTTTGCTTTTCCAACACATTCAATCATTTTTTTCAGATAATCATTGTTTTTTTCAGCTTCATATTTTCCCTCATATACACCTACTAAGTTTGACAATATATTCAGATATGATATATCTCTTATATAGCCAGGCCTTTTCTCAGAGACTAAAAGTGCTTTTTCCAAATAATATTGCGCAGAATCTAATAAATTATTCCTTTTTACTAATTGATATTCTGTTAAAAAACGAATACCTCTAATAGAATACCCTGAAGATATTAGATTTAGATTTTTACTTTTAAATGCTGCTTCTAATGTTAATTTTGAATATTTATCTACATTTTCAATATCCTGTGCATAGTGAGAGCATAAAAGATAATAGCCAGAGGTTAGCCCTTCCCATTTATTATTATTGGCAGATATTCCCTGTCCTTTATATGGGGTATTTTTAAAAATATGAATTGAAGTAAAAATATCCGCTATACCTTCTTTATCATCCATCTGCAATTTCATTACTCCTATCCTATTATATGCAGTGGCATTTGCATACACATCTTTAGATATATTAATATACCACAAACAGCTGTCAATTATCTCATATGTTCGTTTTACATCTCCTCTTAACACATAAAATAATCCCAAATTAGAATATGCATAAACCGCATAACTAGGGTCCTGTTGAAGCCTGGCTAATGCTACTGATTTCTTTCCTAATTTCATAGACCTTATTGTATCTCCCATAGCTAATCCTGCAATTTTAGACATAGGCATGATTTTATCCCTATCCTGAATGGATTTATCATTAACAATAGCTTGCAATGAATCTAATAATCTTTGTTGAGCTGAAATAGTCAGAAAGTAAAGGAATAAAAATATAAAACAAAACAGTCTTTTCATAGTAATTTTTTAATGAACTTTTTTCAATTTATAAATTTAGAAAGAATAAAAGAGAGATTATTTAGTAAAATAATCTCTCTTTGTAATATTGATGTACATGTTAATAACTTCTTTTATCTCACATAAACATCTTTCATTTTAAGTTCAACATTTTCAGGCATTTGAGCCCCATTTTCTCCCATTGATACTGATTTTTTTAGTATTGCAGGATTTTCTATACTAAAATGATACTTCCCATCTTTAATAGTTACTTGTGCAGTTCCACCAAAACTTCTAATGGTTTCATAAAGAGCAGCACCATCAGCTCCTAAAACCGCATGAATAGAAATAACTTTTTCATTATTTTCCGCTATTATTACTGCTGCTAATTCTTCATCACTTACCAAAGAATAAGTTCCTTCTCCTTGAAGAGTATAACTTACTGTAAGCGACCCCATATTATATATACCATAATCATTGTCAAAATCAGAACCTGCTGAACTGAATGTTGCAACACTAAATCCATTACCAGGGCTAGTAGGCTGAGCGCTACTATTATTAGAATAAACATAATTTTTACCATTAGCAGATACAGTAAAATAATTACTTTTCAATTCTGTAGTTCCTCCATTGCCTCCAGGTATATAATCATCATTATCATCACTACTACAAGAAGTTGTTAATGATAACATATTTACTGAAATCATAGAAAGAAATAAAATTTTTCGAATAAATAATTTTTTCATAATTAATTTTTTTAACGATTGATTCGCCCACAAATATATAGGTAAACCACTAAAAACTAAATACATATAGTGTCTACAAAATGACTACAAAATGTTTTATTGCAAATAATATTTTCTATATCCTTGATTATATTTTTATACTTAAAATTCAATTAATATTTAAATTCTTTAAATTACTGACATACCATTATCTAAACAAATTAATATATTTGTATTACTACTTTTAATTTCTAGTTATATGAAACGCTTATTTTTATCTTCCTCATTTGCAGATGTATCAAATATATTTATAGACTTTACAAATAATAACCTGAAAGGAAAAACCATAACTTTTATACCTACAGCCAGTATTCACGAAACCGTTAATTTTTACGTCAAAGCCGGAAAACAGGCTCTTACTAAAATGGGTTTGATTGTAGATGAATTAGATATATCGCAAGCTAGTACTAAAGAAATATCAGAAAAATTACAATATAATGATTACATTTATATCTCAGGAGGCAATACTTTTTTTCTTCTTCAGGAATTACAAAAAACAGGAGCTGATAAAATTATCACGCAACAAATTCATTCGGGGAAATTATATATAGGTGAATCTGCCGGCTCTATTATCTTATCGCCAAATATAGAATATGTAAAGGATTTGGATGATTATAATTTGGCACCTAAACTACAATCTTTTTCCGCATTGAATATAATTGATTTTTATCCTTTACCTCATTATACCAACTATCCTTTTAAGGAAAATATAGAAAAAATAATAAATAAGTATAAAACTGATTTAAATTTGTATCCTATTACTAACTTACAAGTTATTGAGGTCAAAGATAATATTGCTACAATAAAATAGATAATATCTTAAGTAATAAAATTTCAATATCCATAAAGATATTTCAATCTTTTTTATTTACAAAACAACTCAATCATTTATAAATTTTATAAGGCATATAAATAATATTACCTATCCTTTAAACTCTACAACCGCTTTTATAAAAGATTCTGCATTCTTTATCGATGCATTGGGCAAAATTCCGTGTCCTAAATTTACTATATAATTCTGAACGCCGAATTCTCTAATCATTTGTTGTACCTCCGCATAAATTTTATCCGGATCTGAAAGTAATTTTGCCGGATCAAAATTTCCTTGTAAGGTAATTTTGCCTCCTGTAAATTCCCGGGCTTTCTGCGGCGAAATAGTCCAATCTATTCCTAAAGCAGAAGCTTTAGACTGCGACATTGTTTTTAAGGCAAACCAACAACCTTTTCCAAATACTATTACGTCTGTTTTTAATGATAATGCCTCTACTATCTGATTAATATATTTCCACGAAAATTCTTCATAATCTTTAGGTGAAAGTAAACCTCCCCAACTATCAAATATTTGCACTGCATTTACTCCGGATTCAACTTTTTTTTCTAAATATTTAATAGTTACGTCAGTAATTTTTTGTAATAATAAATGTGCCCAATTGGGGTTTTTAAAACAAAATGCTTTAGCTTTATCAAAAGTTTTAGATCCTTTTCCTTCAATAGAATAGCACAAAATTGTCCAGGGACTACCTGCAAACCCTAATAAAGGAAGTTCATCATTTAATTGCTCTTTTGTTATTTTTATGGCTTTATAAACATACTCTAATCTATCTTCTGCTCCTGTAGTATCTAGTTTTTGTATATCTTCTAAAGATGATATAGGATTTTCTAGAAAAGGTCCTACTGATTTTTTCATCTCAAATGGAATATTCATTGCCTGAGGAACCACCAATATATCAGAAAAAAGAATAGCAGCATCTAAAGGAAACCTTTTAATAGGCATCAAAGTAATTTCTGCAGCCAACTCCGGTGTCCGACAACGGGTAAAAAAATCATATTTATCTTTTAAATCTCTAAATTCAGGCAAAAACCTTCCCGCTTGTCTCATCATCCATACAGGAGGGCGTTTGACTTCTTTTCCTTGTAAGGCATCTAACAATAAAGTATTTTTAAGCATTTAAAGTTTTGTTAATTAAATCCATTAATTTTTCTATGGAAGATTCTTCCGGATAATAAATTTTATAATCTCCCATTTTTTTTACAGCCTGAGCTGTGGTTTCTCCACTTGTAAATATAGGAATATCTTGAGGCAGATTATTTTTTTGTGTAAAAGACTCTACGGCAGAAGGACTCATAAAAACAATTCCATTATAGATATCCTGTACTTTTTGCGGAGTTAGTATTGTTTTATAACATTCAATATCTACAACTTCTATCGAATTTTTATGTAATACTTCAGGAAGTGTAGGTAAAGACAAGTTACCTTTGAAAAATATATATTTTTTTATATCTGTTTCCAACATTCGCTCCAAAAGATCTTCTGCATAATTAGAAATAAATGCTATTTTTCTATTTTGTCCATACAATTCTGCGGCTGTACTTTTCCCAACTACAAAAAACTGTCCGTTTAATTCTATATCTTTTATAGCTTTTGCTGAATTTTTACTGGTTACAATAAATGATTGGATATCTTGGGGTATTTGAGTTATAAATTGGCTTTTAGGGTAAATTTCCGTTTTTATAAAAGGAATATAATCTATCTCGAATTTCCGGACATAATCGTCTGGAAATGAAGAGGAGGATGTTACTAATATTCTTTTCATATCTTAATTAAACAGTTGCTTTTATACAAATGTAATATTTTTATATTGATTAAAAAATCTGTTTTTTCTCAAAATTTTGGCTGTCTGCGTTAAATCTATCCATTCGTATGCCTTATTTTAATTATTTTTTAGCACCTTTATAAACCAAATTAACCTCTGTTAAATGAAAATAATTTTTTTTATATTTTTTTTATTGTTATCGATTAAGTCCATAGCTCAAAATAATAATAATAATAATAATAGCTGGATTTCTTTTTATGATGAAACAAATAACCTAATAGGTTATAAAGATTTACAGGGAAAAGTTATGATTCCTCCAAAATTTTTTATGACCTCTCCCGGAAGTTTTAATACTATTATGGCTGTTACAGAAATAAATGATAAAACTATTGAAAACTATTATCTATTAAAAGATGGAACTCTATTAGGTAAAGATAGTTTATATATTTCCGACATGACTCTTGACTGTGAATGTGAAGGACTTATACGATTTAGAGATCGTAAGACAGACCTTGTCGGAATGTTTAATAAGTGGGGTAAGGTAACTATACCGGCTGAATATAACGACATGACAAGATTCCAAAATGGGGTTGCTATCGGATTAAAAAAAGCTACAAGAAAATGCTGGGAGGGCAATAATATTGATTCAGGTTGTGAACATTGGAGCTGGATCGGTGGAAAAGAGATTTTAATCAATAATAATAATGAAGTTTTGGTTGATAATTTCCCCCGGAATAAAAATATAGATTTTTATTCTTTATTAGTTTCTGACAAACCTTTAAATGATTCTACACGAATTAATTTTTTAGGAGTCAATGGGAAATATTATTCATTTATAGATAATGAAAAATTATTTGAAACTTTTTTAAAAAATGAAATTATAAATGATTTAAGCCTAGATAATTTAATTAAGCATTCTTATAAGGACATTATATATTCAAAAAAAAATACCGGCTGGCTATCTGCACCTAAAGAAAATTTTCTTAAAAAAAATGCAAAAATTATATTGGAACGATTATCAGAAATAAAAAAAGAAAGTGCAGACTTTTTTATTTCAATTGATGATTTTATTCCTATGCCTCAAGAAATGTACCCTTCATTTGATTATGCCTACGATAATTGTAAAGATTGGAATATATCACAATACCCAATTTATGATCTTGTAATAACTCCTAACGCCAGAAAAAATAAATTTCCTAATCAAGATCATTTAAATTTTATTAAAATTAATAATGAGATAAAATTTATAAGTTGTACAATTAGAGGCAGTGAATTAAGGTAAATACTTAAGCAATAAATGTAAAAAAGATCAGCAACTTTACAGTTGCTGATCTTCAATTAGATTATTATATAAATTTAACCACATTTGCTATAGCCACAACTTTTACAATGCAAACAGCCTTCTTCATAGATTAATCCTTCCGGGTCTCCACAATTTGGACATTCTTTATCTACTTTAGTACCATCGGGTATGTATTTTTTAAGAGCACGAGCCACACCATTTTTCCATGTATTAATGTTTTCATCATATAAATTTAGCCCATTAATAACATCTACCACATTATTGATAGGCATACCATGTCTCAAAATTCCCGAAATTAATTTTGCATAATTCCAATATTCTTTATCAAAAGACCTTGAAAGTCCTTCAATGGTAATACGATATCCTTCTTTATCTATATATTGAAAATCATATCGCGAATTTTCATCATTTTCTTCCCCTTTGTTTTTTACAATCCAACCTTTATTAACGTAAGCCGGAAGATTAAACGCATCTTCCATTTTCCCTGTAAATATTTCATATGGTTTTTCGTCTATAAGACCTATAACTGCTAACCATTTTTCATATTCATTTTGAAACCTAATAATATCTGCTTCTAGTTTCTTAGGTCTTTTTGGCGCATGCGTTATATCAATACTTTCTTCGGAAGACTTTTCTTTCTTTTCCTTAGTATTTTCCTTAAAATCTTTATCGTTTGAAATCAAAACTCCAGAACGGGAGCCATCTCTGTAAACAGTTATACCTTTTAAGCCTTGTTTCCAAGATTCTATGTATATCTCCCCCACTTTTTCCACACTTACATCTGAGGGTAAATTTATGGTAGAACTAATACTATGGGTGGTATATTTTTGTATTAAAGCCTGCATTTTTACTCTTTTAATCCAATCTATTTCAGGGGAAGTAGAACCAGCATATGGACTTTTACTCACATCTGTTTCTCCAACAATTTTCATCCAATCTTGTAGTTTAGGATGCCACACATCAAATTCTTCAAAGGCGTCTCCCATATCATCAATAAAGGATATTTTTGCTTTAGGATCATTTGCATTTACTTTTCTTCTTCTTTTATATCCTAATAAAAAAACAGGTTCTATCCCTGAAGATGTTTGGGCTAACATACTTAATGTTCCAGTAGGAGCTACTGTACTTAAGGATATGTTTCTTCTTCCATATTTCATCATTCGGTTATAGAGCTCCGGCATTTCTTCATGAAGCATCTGAATAAATTCTGATGCATTATCATACTTTGGGTCCCAGGCTTCAAATTTTCCTCGTTCTATAGCCATATCTATAGAGCTATCAAATTCAGCTCTACACTTGGTTTTCATTATTTCTTCCGCAAAATGTAAAGCCTCATCCGAACTATATTTATACCCCATTGCAGCTATGGCATCTGCTAAAGCTGTAAATCCTAACCCGGTACGACGACCTCTTTTTCCTGTATCTCGCAATAATTCCCAGGTTTCTATTTCATTTCTTTTTATAAAACCAGGCTCTGGATCTGATTTTATTTTCTTTAATATTCTATTTACAGATTCTAACTCCAATTCTACTAAATCATCATTTAATCTTTGTGATTCATATGTAATTTCATAGAATTTATTAAAATCAAAATGTGCTTCTTTTGTAAATGGATTCTCTACAAAAGAAAATAAGTTAATTGCTATTAAACGGCAACTGTCTCCGCCCTGCATAGCAATTTCTGAACAGGGATTGGTAGAATCATTTTTAAATCCGGGATATATTGAAGAGGTTGAATATTTATGCTGTCTGTCCCAAAAAATAAGCCCAGGTTCAGCTGTATTATGAGCACATTCTATAATTGTATTCCATAATTCACGGGCTTTTATTTTTTTAGTATATATTGGTTCTTTAGAGTCTATAGGCCATTTGTGTATATAGTCTTTATTGTTAATTACAGCTTTCATAAACTCATCTGACAAACGTACAGATATATTTGCTCCGGTTATTTTACTTAAATCCTGTTTACTAACTATAAAATCTTCTACATCAGGATGTGCTATGTCTATAGTCAACATTAAAGCTCCACGGCGACCGTTTTGAGCAACTTCTCTTGTAGTATTCGAAAATCGCTCCATAAAAGAAACGGCTCCGGTAGTTGTTCCTGCTGAATTGGAAACATGTGCATTTTTAGGACGAAGATTAGATATATCTACCCCTACCCCACATCTTCTTTTAAAGAGTTGTGTCAATTGTTCATCTGTATACATTATTCCCCCATAAGAGTCATATGTAGGAGGTACTACCACACAATTAGATAAAGAGGCAATAATATATTTATTCCCTAAAGCTGACATTACACTCCCTTGGGGTATAACGTATTTAAATTTATCAAACAGGCTGAATATTTTTTCTTCTGTTAAAAATTCTCTTTTTTTTCCATATGGAGAAAGTCCTTCTTTGTTCTCTGATTTTAAATTTCCTTCAATCCTTGCAAATTCTTTAGCCATTCTTCTATGCATATCTTCAGGAGAACTTTCAATATATCCTCCTTTTTCATTTTTTACTGCATATTTTTTCATCCAGGTAGTTGCAGCCAATTCATCTCCTTGAAAGTACTGCATGCTCTTTTCCTTTACAAACTCTTCTGAAACCTGATTATCGGGTTCCTCTCTTTGTGTACTTAACATATTATTTTTCTCTCCAGATATTAAAAAATTGTATTATCAAATTTACAACAATTTAAAATGGGATTCTATTTTTCTTGTTTTTATTTGTCAACATTTTTTACCCTTTTAAGTATTTTTTTTCTTTTATAAAAAAATATTTTCACCTGTTTTATTTTTTTATGTTAAAAAATATGTAATTTATATAACGAAAAGATCAACTATTTTCTACATAAATATTAGCTAAATATAAAATAAGCACAGGCAAAATCTTATTTTTATACTAAAATTGGAAATAAATAAATGGTTGTATTTCTGAAGATTTTACCTGTAATACGATCAATACCACTATAAATAAAAAAATAAATCCTACTAGGTAAGGATAGTTAGATATTTTAAATTGTAAAAAGTTTTCCCATTTTACAGGGATAAAATGTAATAGAAAGCCTATAAACATCATAATAAATACTAATTTATATCCTTCTATCATTTGTAAAAATATATGAGGATCAAATTTATATACAATTTGATAAATTAAAGCTATAGCTGTATCCATATCTGTAGCTCTAAAAAATATCCAGCAAAAACAAATAAAGTGGAATGTAAATAAAACACATAAAAAGGTAATGAAAAAATTTGAATTTTTCTTTTTCTTAGGATTAATATTAAATACACTAATAAAAGTTTTATGAATTGATAGTGCTAATCCATGCATAGCACCCCAAAGTATAAATCTAATGGAAGCTCCGTGCCAAAGCCCTCCTAACAACATGGTTGTCATTTGATTAAATGCACTATACGTAGACTTTTTCTTATTTCTGGAAACCAAAATTGAAATAGAAAAAAACAGAATAAAAAAAGTTGTGACTATTATTTGCCAATATGAATGATGTTGAATGCTAATTACTCCCCAAATTATCATCCCTAAAAAAAATAAAACAGGAAAAAAGTAGCCTACAAAATGTCCGGCTCTGTTTCCTCCTAAGGAAAAGTATAAATAATCTTTTAACCAGCTGGACAGGCTTATATGCCATCTTCTCCAAAATTCTGTAATATTTTGGGATTGATATGGGGAATCAAAATTCTTTGGAAAACGAAATCCTAGTAGTAATGCTATTCCTATAGCCATATCTGAATAACCTGAAAAATCACAGTATATTTGTAATGCATAACCATATACTCCAAATAAATTTTCCACACCGGAATACAGTTCAGGCTGATCAAAAATTCTATCTACAAAATTAACTCCTATATAATCAGAAATAACAGACTTTTTGAACAATCCTATAGTTATTAAAAATAAGGCACGCCCTATCATTGGTTTAGTTACTATTGTTGGTTTATAGAGCTGAGGAATAAAGTCATATGCTCTAATAATTGGTCCTGCTACCAATTGAGGGAAAAAAGAAACAAAAAAACCATAATCTAATATATTTTTTACAGGGTTAATTTTTTTTCTAAAAATATCTATAGTATAACTCATAGACTGAAATGTGAAAAAAGATACTCCTACAGGTAAAAATATATCTATTTTTTTATACCCTGTATCTGCAAGGGTATTAATGGATTCAATGAAAAAATTTGTATATTTAAAGTATATAAGTAATCCTAAATTAATTGTTAAACTAAAAAATAATAATGTTTTCTTAAGTATTTTATTTTGTGCTTTATGTATAAGATGCCCGGTAATAAAATCAAAAAATACACAAAATATTAATATGAGGTAATAATAGCCACTGGAACGATAATAAAAATATAAAGAAAATAGTATAACATATATAACCTTAGGAAAATGTGTTTTATGTAAAATTGCATATCCAATGGTAAAAGCTGTAAATATAAAAACAAAAAAACCACTACTAAAAATAAGGGGCTCTTGAGGATTAAAATAGAATTGTTCAATTAGTTTTTGTACATCTATTCCTTGAATGAATTGCTCGAATTCCTTCTCTATTTTTAAAAAATTAATGCTTAGCAACATAGTCGTTGTAAGAGTTTAAAATGGCACTTAGTAATAATTGTCCTTGTAATTTATACCCTTCCTTATTGTAATGAACTAAATCTTTACTAAATAGATTATTTTTTTTCCAGTTTACAGCATCGCCGGTAATTTCTTGTAAATCCCAATAGGCTAATTGTTTTTCATTACAATATTTTATTAAAATATCATGAATAATTTTTAATCTGGAATTAGGCTTTCCATTTTTATATGCATATGCTGGAGTAGTTATCAGAAAAGGAATTCCTGGGTTATATTTTTTTAAATTACTAATAAAACTATCTATTTCTTTTTTAATTGAAATTTCATTAAAATCTGAATCTTTTCGATATGCTTCATTAGTACCTAAAGAAATAATTATCAAATCAGGATTGAGAAATGAGGTTTCTTTATTAAAATATTTAGAGGTATCAAAATGGAAATATTCAGCTCCATTTACTCCTATACTATGATATATTAATCCATTTTTATTATTAGACGTATTTATTCCCAAAATTGTTATATGGTTTTGCTTTGAGTCTGATTTTACACTTGTAATTTTAACTTTGGTTGTTGGTTTTGTAAATGATACAATAGCTACATTTTTATCTTTTTTGTTTATATACTTTTTCAGGTCGATTATTTGCCCATTATCTTGGTCCTCTGCAAAAATATCGTAGCTTTTATCATCATTTTCAAAAAAAACTGCCATATTAGTAAATGCATATTTATCTGGAAGTTGAAATATAAAAGAGGCATTTGGATCTACAGATTCTATAGTTATCCCGCCTATTCCGTTTGACTGGGGTAAAAAAGGTTTCGAATTTCTTTTACCCTCCCATTTATTATTAGATTGGGAAATAATATCTTCCGGAGAATTTGTTCCGGCTACTTTATAAGGTACTATTAAGCCTCTTCCGGCATTGCCAAATTTTTGTTGTAATCCATCTCTTAAAAATTCTGTAATATCATTTGCTTGTAAATGAGAATCTCCAATATGTAATATATTTAACTGTTTCTGTTTTGCATATTGTAATTTTTCAAAAAAAGAATTTAATTCTTTTACATTATGAATATTATTTAAATTTTCTTTTACAAAAGCATATTTATTTTGTTGGGTTAGCGATTTTTCACAACCTAAAAAAAAGATTAACAACAATATAGAAAGATAAAATATTTTATTCGGTTTTATGCTTTTCATAATCAAAAATTAAACTTTTATATAATAAATTTGCTACTTCTTTCCCTCCTAAAAAATTAAGATGAGTATAATCTAAATTTGCTTTAGAAGGTTTCGCTTTAACAAATTCAACCATTGAATTTTCGCCTCCCATAGCTTGATAAACATTCCAAAATGCTATTTTATTCTCTGCTGCAATGGTCCTTTGTACCTCAATCATTTTAGTAACTGTAGACATGGTTTTATATTCTCCGTTTACTTTGTGGCTTCTATCAGGAATCCCTAATAACAAAATATCAGATTGTGGGTATAATTCTTTTATTTCTTGAATAACTTTATTCATTATTCGTATATACCAATCCCAATTAGTAGTTTCCGCATTCATAGCATTGATGCCGTATTGAAGAATAACTAAGCTATAATCTTGTATCTGGTTAAGTGCTTGGTGCATTTCTTTTTTACTAGTAAGTAATGCTGTACCGGAATTGCCTCTTAAAGAAAAATTATCTACATAAATCCCCTGCCCTCCTTCAAAAGAAATTCCATAAAGATAAGTTCCTGCATTAGGCGAAAATGAAAGTTTTACTTTTTCTGTTGAACCTAATTCAATTTTTTGGGTTTGGATATTATAAGCCTGTGGAAGAAGTATATTTTGAGTGAAATTATTCGCATTTATATTTACATTGATCTCTTTATTGGATTGATAAAGAATTCTTATTTCTGAAAATTTCTGAGTTCTTAAAGAAAATTTAGTAGAATAAAAATTCGCATAATTATTTTCTCCGGGTATAGAGCAGTAGCCAAAAGGCGGATAAGGTAATTTCTCCTTTGCATTATGTACTAAATCATAACTTTTAAAACCCTTATAATCTTCTTTTATAGTTTGTCTGAACTGAGATACTGCAGAAGTCATCGGAACAATTCCTACCCCTTCTCCACCAAATTTTTCCTGTAAAAGATCTCGAAAATCGCCACACATAACATCTCCTTCAATAAAACTATCACCAAAAAAAGCGATTCTAACTTTTTTTCCAACTTTGATATCTTGTAATGATTTAAAAAAATTAGAAAGAGCTGATATATTTTCTTTATAGTCTTCGATACAGGTTTGTCCCTTTGGACATGATATTTCTACTTTGGGTTTTACTTTTGGAATTGCCGTTGTTGATAAAGGTTTTTTTTCTTTTTCTATATCTGAAAACATATCTACTGTTTTCACTTTATAACCACATATATTAATCGGAGGAAGCCATCTTAAGGAAATTAATCCAAACAAAAAAAACAGGCATAAAATAGCAACATAGAATGTATGATCTTTTTTCACTAGCGGAAATAAACTAATTAAAGATATATTAAAAAACAAATGTACATTTTTTTCGATATAATCGATATTGTTTAAAAATTTTTATTTTTAAATACAATAATATTATAGTTTCTATTTAGATATTTTTTGATATTTACTAACTTTGATATAAAATTCTTGTCCAGTAAATAAAAAAATTGGGCAAGTAAACCATATCCTATTTAATTTATTTATACATTCTATTAAATAATGACTTCCTAAAAAATAACTTCTCAAAATTTTAACCTTTAGTCCTTCGTCTGCAATATAAATTTGGTGAGGATAAACTAAAATTCTGTCTTCTTCTATTTCCTCAAATATTTCCGGTTCATTTTCTTTATTAAAAATAGTATGCTCTCCAAATAAATGAGCTACGTATTCATTTTCGGGATTATTATAAATATAGGAGGGATTTCCTTTTTGTTCTATTTTTCCATCTTTAATAATAGCCATTTCATCTGCAAAAGCCCAAGCATCTTCTACCTCATGGGTTGCCAAAATTATGGATATATTATTTTCTTTGGCAAAATCAAAAACAGCACGTTTTAAAATATTTTTTTTAAATGTATCTACCTGAGAAAAAGGTTCATCTAACAGTAATAATAAAGGAGGATGAGCCAACACTTTAGCTAAAGCTACTCTCTGTTTCTGTCCACCACTCAAATCATTAGCTTTCACATTTATATAATCTGTCATTTCTACTAAATTTAGTAAAAATTTAATTCTTTCTTCTTTTTCGCCTCTATTGATATTAGAGATAAAATTTCCAACATTTTCTCCAACTGTAGAATAGGGCATTAATCCAAAATCTTGCTCCAAATATTTAAATTCCGGTTCCCCTGGCACTAAATTTTCTTTACATCCTAATAGTTTCGTGTTATTATAATAAATTTCTCCTTCTTCGCTAGACAATATTCCATAAATTAATTTTAAAATTGTACTTTTTCCGCTTCCACTTTCTCCGATTAACGCCATCATTTTTCCCTGTTCTAAATTAAAAGAAACTGAATTAATTACTTTTTTTTCAGGGGTATAAGAAAAAGAAATATTTTTAACTTCTAACATATTCTACAAAAATTATATTTATATCATAAACTATTAAAATATCATTAATAAACAATATTCTAATTTTTACAAATTTAAACTATTAATAATGAAAACCATATTTTGAGGCTTAACTAATTAACAATTTATCTATATTTTTTCATAAAAAATTAATTAACCCTGTAAATTAATCCAGAAAAAAAATAAATTACTCAGCTACAAATTTTGATTAACATTCTTAAAATAATATACAAATCAACATTAACTTTTTATGATCATTATAATTTATAATATTCTAATCTTAAATTATTTACGAACTTTTTATTTTAATAATCACTATATTTTTAAAGAATACAATTGAAAAGAAATTGATTAACTTCTATTTTATTAATCTAATTCCAATTAAGTTAAAAATAATACTAAATTTAATTCTATCTAAAACTTACTATATAATGCCTTTTCTAATAAATAAAAATACAGGGCAACTTTTACATTTTGTTTACTTAATTCTAATTATTTTTAACTTTATTATTTTTTAAAAAAATCGCAATTTTGCTAATTGAGATATCATTTTATGAGAGTTTGTATTGCAGAAAAGCCAAGTGTGGCCAAAGATATTGCCAAAATTTTAGGCGCTAAAGATCGAAAAGATGGATACTTTGAAGGAAACGGCTACCAAGTTACCTGGACTTTTGGGCATCTTTGTACTTTAAAAGAGCCACATGACTATAATTCATTGTGGAAAGAATGGCATTTGGAAGATTTGCCTATTATACCTGCTCATTTTGGAATTAAACTGATAGATAATAAAGGGGTACAAAAACAATTTAACATCATAAAAAAATTAATATCTCAATGTGAGGAAGTTGTAAACTGCGGTGATGCCGGACAAGAAGGGGAACTCATTCAACGTTGGGTACTTCTTAAGGCACAATGTAAGGTTCCGGTAAAACGACTCTGGATTTCTTCTTTAACCGAACTGGCTTTAAAAGAGGGATTTCATAATTTGAAAGATGCTACTTTTTATGATAATTTATATGCTGCAGGAAGTGCCAGGGCTATTGGAGACTGGTTATTGGGGATAAATGCCACCCGTGTATTTACTAAAAAATTTGCCGTCAATAAAACTCTATTATCCATTGGGCGGGTACAAACTCCTACATTAGCTATGATTGTTTCCAGACAGAAAGAAATAGACAGTTTCGTAGTTGAAGAATATTGGGAACTAAAAACTCTATATAAAAATACTGAATTTAATGCAGATATTTCTAGGCTTAAAACAGAGGAAAAAGCAAAAAACGGATTAATTTATCTGGAAAAATTTCCTTTCGAAATTATTTCTTCTGAAAAAAAAGAAGGAAAAGAAAAAAATCCAAGATTATTCGATTTAACTTCGCTTCAAGTGGAAGCCAATAAAAAATACGGATTTTCTGCTGATCATACTTTAAAATTAGCTCAAAACTTATATGAAAATAAGTTTATAACCTATCCCAGAGTAGACACTACTTATTTATCTGATGACCTATATCCAAAAATTCCAGGAATTTTAAAAAGTATGAAGTATTACGAAAAATACACTCAACCTTTATTAAATACGGCCATTAATAAAACAAAAAATGTCTTTGACAATGAAAAAATTACTGATCACCATGCGATAATTCCTACAGAAATACTCCCGCAACATCTTTCTACTGATGAAAAACGAATTTATGATTTAATAGCTAAAAGATTTATTGCTGTATTTTACCCTGAGTGTATAGTTTCTAATACTCTTGTTACTGCTAAAGTTGAAGAAATTCCTTTTAAAGCTACAGGAAAACAAATCTTGGATTACGGATGGAAAACAATTTATCTTCAAGAAATTAATAACGAAAAAACATCAGAAGAATTTATTATGCCCGACTTTCAACCGGGTGAAACTGGATCTCATGAGCCTTTTATTCATCAAGGAAAAACTACTCCTCCGAAGTATTATACAGAAGCTTCTTTATTAAGGGCTATGGAAACTGCCGGTAAACAAGTGGAAGATGAAGATATGAGAGAGGCTCTTAAAGATAACGGAATAGGAAGACCCTCTACTCGTGCAAATATCATTGAAACTTTGTTCAGACGAAAGTATATTTTAAAAAAAAGAAAGAATATAATTGCTACACAAACTGGCTTAGATCTTATAAATACAATTGAAAACGATTTACTGAAAAGCCCTGAATTAACAGGTGAATGGGAGCATAAATTACGATTAATTGAAAAAGGAAACTATGAACTGGAAGTGTTCAAAAAAGAACTTACAAACATGGTTACGCAAATTACCAATGAAGTTAAAAATAGTAATTATAAAAGAATTTCTATTCAGGAATCAGTTACCTATTCTAAAAACAAAAAGATATCTACTACTAAAAAAGAAACCATTAAAATTGAAAATCTCCTATGCCCTAAATGTAAAAATCAAATGTTACTCAAAGGAAAACAAGCTTATGGATGCAATGATTTTAATAATTGTAATTTTAGAATACCCTTTACTTTTTGTAATAAAAAATTAACCTTAAAACAAATTTCAGATTTAGTTACTAAAGGGAAAACTTCTAAAATAAAAGGATTTAAAATTACAAATGAAAATCCATATTCAGAGGGTTTTATTTTTTTAAATTCCAATTATGAATTAGAATTACACCCGTAATTATAATATTTATATTTTTACACATAAATTATATCTTATTAAAATAAATATTCATATTTTTGCATGAATTTAATATTGTAAACATGAATTTTATTAAAGAATTTAAAGAATTCGCCTTACGAGGTAGTGTTGTTGATTTAGCCATAGGAGTTATTATAGGAGGGGCATTTAACAAAATAGTAACCTCTTTAGTAGATGATATTATAACTCCTCTTATACTTATCCCTGCTTTAAAAGCTGCTGATTTGGATGACCTCTCTAAGTTAACCATCCCTGGCACAGCTGTAAAATACGGTAATTTCCTTTCTACTTGTATTTCTTTTCTAATTATTGCTTTTTGCTTATTTTTAATTATTAAAATAATTAATAAATTAAATAAAAAAGATAAAGAACAAAAAACTCAAGATGCTCCAAAAAAACCGTCTCAGGAAGATTTACTAATTGAGATTAGAGATTTATTAAAAAAATAGATTATTAAACTATGTAAAAAAAGAGGTTAGTAAATACTCTAACCTTTTTCTATTTATTTAAATTAGGGATTGTGTTACAGCTTTTGCTGCATCTTCTAAAGTAATTGCTGAAAGCACTTTTAATCCACTTTCATCAATCATTTTCTTAGCAATTTCCGCATTTGTCCCTTGTAAACGAACAATTATAGGCACTTTAATAGAATCACTCATATTTTTATATGCATCCAAAATTCCTTGAGCCACCCTATCACAACGTACAATTCCACCAAATATATTTACTAAAATTGCTTCTACTGATTCATCTTTTAAAATAATTCTAAATGCTTTTTCTACTCTTTCTGCATCAGCGGTACCGCCTACATCCAAAAAATTTGCCGGATTACCTCCCGATAGTTTTATAATGTCCATTGTAGCCATTGCCAAACCTGCACCATTTACCATACAACCCACATTTCCATCTAATTTTATAAAATTTAAACCTGCCTCTGCTGCTTCCACTTCATCAGGATCTTCTTCTCTAATATCTCTTAATTTAAGATAATCCGGATGTCTATATAATGCATTATTATCTATTCTCATTTTAGCATCTACAGCTGCTATTTTGTTATCTGAAGTTTTTAAAACCGGATTTATTTCTATTAAAGAAGCATCACTATTTACATATGCTTTATATAATGCAAAAATAAAATTAATCATCTCTTTGAAAGCTTCACCCTTTAATCCAAATTGAAATGCTATTTTCCGAGCTTGAAAACTTTGTAAACCTACTGAAGGGTCTATTTCCTCAATAAAGATTTTATCTGGTTTATTTTCTGCTACTTTTTCAATATCCATTCCTCCTTCTGTAGAATATACGATCATATTTTTTCCCTTAGCTCTATCTAACAAAACGGATATATAGAATTCCTCAATTTCAGACTCACCTGAATAATACATATCTTCAGCAATAAATACCTGGTTCACTTTTTTGCCTTTTTTAGAGGTTTGGGGGGTTACCAAATTCATTCCTATAATTTGAGAAGCTTGATCTCTTACTTCTTCTAAAGATTTGGCTATTTTCACTCCTCCTCCTTTTCCTCTTCCCCCTGCATGAATCTGAGCTTTTACTACCCACCAGTTTGTACCTGTTTTATCATTCATCTCTTTGGCAGCATCTATCGCTTCTTCCGGTGTAGTTGCTACAATTCCTCGTTGAACTGTTACTCCAAAAGATGATAATATATCCTTCGCTTGGTACTCATGTAAATTCATCGTATGATATTTTTTTGCGGTTTTCCCTAAATTATATTGTGTTTATAAGCGTAAAGTTGACAAATATAATGATTTTTGTCAGATGATAATAAATTTATTCTCCTAAATATAACTACCTACCTAACAAGACATTCACATGAAAATTCCACTTAAAAAAACACTTTGCCTTGTTTTTCGTTATGTGTTTTATTTTTCTTTATCCATTTATTTTTTCATGAAATAAAAATTGTCTATTCTATTAATTAAGTATTATAATAGTAAATCTATTAGAAAATTCAAACCTGCTTGCTTAATTTAACATAATCATTCCCGATAGAGTTATTTTTATTTACTCTGAACACCCATTTTTTGAACAATTAATAAATTGACACTTTGCTATGTGCTAAATACACAATATTTTGATCTGTGAAAATTATAATTTTGATTTATGAGCTATTACTTTATTTGTAATATTTTTTTATTATATTATTCAAATAGCTCATAAACGTATCATTTAGTTGAAAATCATTTTGTTTTTTAGCAGCTTTATTATATAACCTAAAGAATTCATATGGATTATATAAGGTTTTAAGCATTTCTTCTTTATACCCTGCATTTACAATTTTACAAGCCATATAAAACCCTATTGGATGCCCATTATATTTTACAATATCATGTATTTCTTTTTCTGCTACTACCTCTGAAATCTTTTTCTTAGAAAACTTAATCATCAAATTCTGCAATCTTTCTAAATCTTTAGGGGCCTGAACATAGAGACTGTTCCAATTCTCGACCATTTCATGATCAAATCCATTACTAGTAAAATATTTTCTATACCCTTCCGATTTATCAATCAAATCCGCAATACCCTCATTCTGAATGACATCAATATAATAATAAAGATAATTCTTACGATTAAATTCAGAATTTTCAAACCATCTTCTATAATTATGAAAAAATTCATGAGCGAGTAAATTAATTCTTTGTTCTTCCGTTTTTCTATAAAATGAATTAAAGTCTATATATATTCCATTTTCCCTAGTTTGGGAATCTTTTTCTTGAAATAGAAAATATACTGGTAGAAATCTAATACGTGAATCAACAGGTTTTCCTAAAAAAGAACCAAGCTTTTTAGTAACATTATTTATTAAATTATTAAAATCGTAGTTGTCTCTAAATGCTTTGATAGAATCAAAATTATCTTTTATATCAATAAAATTAATTAAAGTCATCTTTGCCAATCTTAAGTCAGAATTATTTTTAATAATTTCTTCATTAATATTTAAAATACTATCTTTTAATATATTTATATTATTATCATTAAATGTGAGATCTAAAGATGTTTTTATAATATTTATCCTAATTTGATCTCTTCGAGTTGAATATTCTCTATAACCTCCAGTACTATCAAATACCATCCACTGATTTTCGGTAATATGTTTACCTTCTTTCATTTTTGAGGCTATATTGAAAAATTCATCGACTGAAGTAATATCAATTTTTTGAGCAGTTAATTCATGTACACCACAAATTAATAATAATAATAATATAATAAGTTTTTTCATAATAGTTAGAAAAACGTTTTTTTTAATAATATATTTTAATTTTGACAAAACATTTTTAGGATCTCAACTCTCTTTTCTCTTAGACATGTCTTTTCCTCTATTATTTTATTAATTAACTCGCTATATCTCTATATAATAAAAAGTCCCTCTTTATCATAAAGTCTCCTTTAACCATTTAAAAAATTCCTTTTGCCAAATGATTCCATTTTGTGGCTGCTGTACCCAATGACTTTCTTCAGGAAAATAAAGTAGTCGGCTTTTTATTCCTCTTAATTGAGCAGCCTGAAAGGCTTCTAATCCTTGGGTATAAGGAACTCTATAATCACGACCTCCTTCAATAATTAATATAGGAGTATCCCATTTATCAACTTTTGTAATAGGGTTAAAATCTTTATATGCTTTGGGTTGCGGATTCTCCCAATAAGCCCCTCCTATATCGTGGTTGGGAAAAAAGACCTCTTCAGTAGATCCGTACATGGACTCCAAATCAAAAACACCACAATGTGATATAAACGTTTTAAACCTTTTATTATGTATTCCTGCCAGATAATAAACGGAATATCCTCCATAGCTTGCTCCTACTGCTCCTAAACGGTTTTTATCTACATAAGGTTCTTTGGATACTTCATCTATTGCTGATAAGTAATCTCTCATAGGTTGTCCTCCCCAATCCCCTGAAATTTCTTCATTCCATTTTACCCCAAAAGAAGGTAACCCTCTACGATTGGGTGCTACAATAATATAGTCATTTGCTGCCATAATCTGAAAATTCCATCGAAAACTATAAAACTGAGAAACGGTACTTTGAGGACCTCCCTGACAATATAACAATGTGGGATATTTTTTATTTTTATCAAAATTTGGTGGAAAAATTACCCACACCAACATTTTTTTTCCATCTGTTGTATCAACCCATCTTTCTTCTACTTTGCCCATAGCTATTTTACTATAAGCTTCATCGTTTACTGAGCTTAATCGGGTTTGTTCACCTGTTTTAATGTTTACTTTATAAATCTCTGAAGCATGATTCATATCTTGACGTTCTCCTACCAAAAAATTTCCTGTTAAAAATATGCTGACATAATCGTGAATTCCTTCTGTTATTTGTCTGATTTTTTTACTTTTTATATCTATTTCAAAAAATTGATATGTAGCATGTATCCCAGCTAAAAAATAAATTTTTTTGCCATCTTTACTCCACACATAATCTGATACTGTATTATCCCAGTTTACTGTAAGGTTTTCGGTTTTTCCGGTTTTTACATTATATATTTTTATATCGTTTTTATCTGACTCATATCCATCAGTTTTCATAGATAACCAAGCCAATCTATCTCCTTCTCTATTAAACTTAGGATTTGTATCATACCCTTTATTACCCAAAGTGATTTTTTTGGTTTGCTGTGTGGCTAATTCATAAAGAAAAATATCAGTATTGGTAGATATAGCATCTGCTGTTCCGAATAATTTTTTTGATTGGTAAACCAAATATTTTGCATCTGGTGAGAAAGAATAGGATTCAGAATTATACTTTTCTCCTTTGTTAATATCAGTTAAAGACTCAGGTGATGTCCCAAGCCATATATGTTGAAAATCACCGTCTTTCCATGTATCCCAATGCCGGTACATCAAATGATCATATACTTTTGCATCTGACTTTTCTAAATCAGGATATACATCTTTTCCTAATACTTTTTCTTCTTTTACCGACTTTGAAATAGCCATGTATTTATAATCTTTAGAATAAAGTAACCCGGAAAGATTCTCTTGGCCTTTATTTATTTGTTCCGTATCTCCATTAATTATATTATAGAAAAAAACATTTTCACCAATAGAGTAAACCAAGGTAGTATCATCTTTGAAAAAAAGAGCTTTGGCCTTTTCTTTGATATCGGTCAAAGGCTTCATATTTCCTTTTAAGGTTACCAAAAATAAATTCCTTCTACTATTATTTTCTTGTACATCATAATACTGAACCCCATAAATAATATCGCCCTTATTATTCACTGCATCTATCGATACTCTACCTAAACTCCATAGTAATTCCGGAGTTAATCGTTGCTTTTGCCCCATAAAAAATGTTCCAATTAAAAGTGTTATTACCAAATAAATATTTTTCATTATTGACTTTTTGTACTTCAAAAATAATATTTTTTAAAAAATTATTTAAGTATAAATAAAATTACTCAACAATAATTTAAAAATCTCGATAAATCTAATTAGAATAACTTAATTTTCTTTGTAACTTTACTTAATAATAACTTAAAAAAGTAAACAATGGCTATATTAGTAATGTTCAGGCATGGACAAAGCGTATGGAACTTAGAAAATAAATTTACCGGATGGGTAGATGTAGATTTAACAGACAAAGGAAAAAAAGAAGCTAAAGAAGCAGGCGAAAAACTAAAAGGAATGCATTTTGATTATGCTTATTCTTCTGATCTGAAAAGAGCACAGGAAACTTTAAAAATTGCCTTGAATGAAGCCGGTATTTCTCATGTTCCTACCACTTATGATAAAGCGTTAAACGAAAGAATGTACGGAGACTTACAAGGATTAAACAAAGCTGATACGGCTAAAAAATTCGGAGATGAACAAGTACATATTTGGAGGCGTAGTTATGACATTGCTCCGCCCAATGGAGAAAGTCTTAAAGATACAGCCGCAAGAGTTATTCCTTATTTTGAGAAAGAAATTGCACCTAAACTGAAGGATGACAAAAATATTGTAATTGCTGCCCATGGAAATAGTTTACGTGCTTTAATTATGTTTTTGGAAAAAATGACTCCTGACGAAATACTCAACTTTGAAATTAAAACCGGAGTTCCCCGCGAATATCAATTAGACAAAAATCTTAAGGTTATAAAGGTTAAAAATTTATAATACTTAAAATCCAGATCAATATAAGCACTGTATAAACAGTGCTTTTTTATTTCTGTTTATTATTTATTACTATTCAATTAATATGAAAAAAATCATAAAAACATAAAAACATTTTTTTATATATAAAAATTTAAAAAAAATATATATATTCGAAATATAATTAACTAACTGCTAATCTATGATAAAAAATTTACCCTTTACTTTCTATTCTTTATTTTTAATCTTTTCCTGTTTTTTCTATATTCCTTTATGTGCCCAACAAATTCAGTGGCAAAAAACTTTAGGAGGAAAACAAGGTGATTACTTATATGAAGCACTTCCCACTCCTGATTACGGATTTATTTTGGCTGGAAGCTCCGTTTCCGAAATTTCAGGAATCAAAACCGAAGAAAACCGGGGAAACTTAGATTATTTCCTTTGGAAAATGAACGAACAAGGTCAGGAAGAATGGCAAAAATCTTTAGGAGGTAATCAAGCTGATTTCTTATATAGTATTGGTCTGACTCGCGACGGTGGATATATACTGGGGGGAAGTTCTTATTCAGGAATTTCCGGGGATAAAAAAGATTCCTGCCGTGGACAGGATGATTACTGGATTATCAAACTCAATGCAGCCGGACAGGAGGAATGGCAAAAAACAATAGGGGGAAGCGGATCAGACCATCTCCTTTCTATACAACAAACTTCTGATGGTGGATATATATTGGGCGGTTCTTCAGATTCACCGGTTTCTTATGAAAAAACAGACCCTTCCAAAGGGAGCATGGACTTTTGGATTATAAAATTAGATGCCAAAGGAAAAATACTTTGGCAGAAAACCTTGGGGGGATTATATTATGACCTGCTTGGCAGTATTAAAGAAATACCTGAAGGATATATATTGGCCGGTACTTCCCATTCTCCCAAATCTGAAGACAAATCTGAGGATAATCTGGGAAAAGGAGATTACTGGTTGCTAAAGTTGGATAAAAACGGAAAGCTCCTTTGGGAAAAAACCTTAGGAGGCAAAAAAAACGAAGAACTTCACGATATGATCGTAGCTTCAGATGGAGGCTATATACTTGCCGGAAGTTCAGATTCTCCCCAAGAAGGAATGAAAATCAGCCCCCAGGACAAAGGGTTAGATTTCTGGATAGTGAAAACAGATAAAAACGGAACTATTCTCTGGCAGCAATCCATAGATATAGGCACTCAGGATATTGTGAGTAAAATAGTGGAAAACAAAGACAATTCATTTTCTGTTGCAGGAAGCTCGTTAGAAATTACACCCGAAGGAGAAACGGAAAGTAACTATATATTGGTACGGTTATCTTCAAAAGGAGAAATACTTGCAAAACAAAAAATAGGGGGAGACAAAAAAGATATTCTTCAGACTGCTGTGGATACGCGAGATGGCACTCTGCTTATGGCAGGAACTTCTAACTCTGGAAAATCAGGTAATAAAACCGTAGAAAATACCGGTCAAACTGATTTTTGGTTAGTAAAACTTTATGAAGAAAATAATGATTATATTCCTCAAAATTCTTTGCATAAAAGAAAAAATACAGAAGTATATCCAAATCCTACAGAAAGATTTGTTAATGTAATAATTTATGAAGAACTTACAGGTAATGAAAATATAGAGATATATGATATAAGTGGAAAACTGCTTCAACAAAAAACAGTAAAATATTCTACCACACCTATAGATTTAGCAGGGTATCCTCCTGCAATATACATACTCTCTATTTCCTTACCTTCAGGAAAAAAAGAGTCTATAAAAATTATTAAAACAGGAAAGTAAAAATAACCGATATTTTTTTAACTATACTATTAACTATTCTACTTTATGAAAATAATTATTCAAACAAACAATATATATAGAATTAAACTATTACCTGTTTTCACAAGTCTTTTTCTTTTATTCTCCTTACAAGGGAAAGGACAATATTATGCTAATGTTCCAACTTATCCCAAAACACCGGAAGCTGCTTCTTTATCTAAATTTGGAGATATTCCAGTGGGGTATTACACGGGAATACCTAATATAGAAATTCCTTTATATACTATAGAACAAGATGGAATTAAAATTCCGATTACTATGCGTTATCATAGTTCGGGCATTAAAGTTGATGAAATTGCATCACGGGTGGGAATAGGTTGGTCTCTGGATACAGGTGGTAACATTACTCGAAAGGTATATGGTTCAGATGATAAAGATTATACTCCTAAATTGCCTCTGAATTTCAAGCCAGATGGCTCCTCTATGGGACAAGAATCTCCAGAAAGTTTTAACATTGCAATGCAAGCAATAGGAGAGCTGCGTGAAGCCCTAGGATACTCTATTGTAAAAGATTTACAACCCGATGTCTATTCTTATTCTTTTTTAGGAGAATCAGGTCGGTTTATTTTTAATACGGATAAAAGTATAAATAAAATTAATTACTCAAATCTAAATATAAGTTCCGAAAATTATAATCAACAAATTTCTATTGTCAATACGTCTGGAATTAAAGCAATTTACTCTGTTAAAAATATGTATATGCCCATTTTACTAGAACCCACTATCTATAATAATTCATTTATACAAAACCTATGGACTTTAGATAAAATAGAAACCCCTAAAAAAGAAGAAATTTTATATAAATATAAAGATTCATTTTTTATATATGATATGTTTAATGCTATCAGCGAACAAGAAGTAGTGGGTATATACAGAAAGTACGAAGAGATTAATGGTCCTCCTGCTAAATATAATCCCCCCCCTTACGATTATTATGCACAAAAGGTATATGAAAAACCTTTAAATAAAATTATCTTTAATCAAGGCTATATAGAGTTTATTTACGATACAAAAGAAAGAGAAGATTTACATGGAGATCACTCACTAAAAGAGGTCAAAGTATTTAATAATAAAAATATGTTAATCAAACATTATCAATTTTCATATTCTTATTTTTCTTCAATAAAAGAAAGCATACCTGCCAATGCTCCTTATTTCTTAAAAGACATATATATGATGAATAGCTTATCTAAAAGATTAAAACTAACATCCATAAAAGAAATTTTGTCAAATTCTAAATACTCCTTTGAATATAATGAAGAGCATCTTCTTCCTCCCCGTTTATCTCCTAATAAAGATCATTGGGGATTGGCAAATGGAACTAGCAATAGTTCTTACCTACCTGAAATGAAATGGTTTCCTAAAATACGCACTATATATGGAATAAAAAATCTTGTTGCTAAAAAAGTAGGGAGCGCTAACCGAGAGCCTAATTTTGATTATGCTAAATTAGGTACTCTAAAAACAATTACCTACCCAACCGGAGGAAAAACAGAGTTCACCTATGAACTGGATGATTATTATTTTGAAGGGGAAGAAATAGAAGAAGAAACTTATCAATCTAGAAATATTTATAACAATAAAACGAAAGACACTTTTACTTTAACACCTAATGATTGGAATGCAGAGCTTATATTTAACAACGGAAAATCTCCAAAAATAGTGGAGCAGGAAGGAATAGGCAAATCTTATGGAGTATTAGAAGATGAAAAAGGAAAAAAAATTATATCACTTTGGCAAAATAGAAATTTGAGTTTTAATGAACTTGTAGATTTAAATTTATTACAAGAAGATTACAATCAAAATAAGACTTATAGAATTAAAGTATATCCTGAAGAAAATATTCATCTAATAGGAAATTGGAAAGAACCCTCAGTATTTATGTCTATAAGCTGGATAAATACTTCTTATAAGCAGGTAAAGAAAAATAAAAGTGTAGGAAGTCTACGCATTAAGGAAATTAAAAACTATGATACTACAGGTGAATTAATTACTTATAAAAAATACGACTATACTCATCCAAACACAGGATTTTCCAGTGCTAAAAAACTGGAATTAGATCCTTATTATATGGCCGTTGTGCATAGTTATGCTACTAATAATAGCCCTTCTATGCCTTTAGGATTAACAGATTTTTTTGTATTACAAAACTCATCTATTAATGAATTAAATATAGAAGGGAATAAACCTGTAGGATATGAATATGTAACCGAAAAAACAGTCTCTCCTTTAGCCTCTTATTTAAATCAATATAAATTTTATGTAGAACAAAATATTTATCATCCAGATAATAAATATGCTATTCTTCGGCTTCCAGAAAATATTGGTATTTTTTTCAACTTTGGTACTTTATTGAAAGAAACAAAATTTAATGAGCAAAATAGATTATTATACAAAAAAGAAAGTGAATATACTAATAGTTTCTATGGTAATTTTCCAAATAATCTAACTATTGGGGTGCCAATTATGATTTTTTCTAATGAAAATACTTGGATTGGATCTCCATCTGGCCCTCAAAATATAGATAAACATTATAAGTTTGAGTTTTCTAGATATACAATTAATAGTCATTGGAATAAACTCTTGAAAGAACAGACTACCGAATATTTCTACCAAGGGCATCAAGCAGATTCTTTAACAACGGTAAAAAATTATACCTATTCTTCTGATTATAATCATATTCAGCCTGTACAAACTCAAATCACAACTTCTACAGGTGGAGAATTGATTACTAACTACCAATATCCTCCCGATATAAACGAAAACCCTTTGATGCAGGAACTTACCAGTCAGAACCGTATCAGTACTCCTGTTACTACCGAAGTACTACGCAAAGAAGACGGAAGCGAAAAACAAATATCCTTTACAGAAACTCGTTATGCACAAGACGCCACTACCTCTAATCTTATTTTACCTAAGTATATTTATAACAAGAAAGGAGAGGCTATATTAGAAAAGAAAATTACCTATGATAAATATGATAATAAAGGAAACCTTCTTCAATATACCCTGGAAAGCGGTATTCCTGTCAGTATTATCTGGGGATATAACCAACAGCATCCTATAGCTAAGATCGAAGGAACTTCTTATTCTGAAATAGAGTCCTATGTAATTAATCTGCAAAACTTATCTAACAATTCTGATGAACAAGGACTTTTATCTGCTTATACGTCGCTAAGAAACAAACTGCCCCTGGCTATGATCACCACTTATACTTATTTGCCTTTAATAGGAGTCAGCACCATTACCCCTCCTAACGGACTAACAGAATATTATACATACGATGACGCCGGAAGATTGAAAGAAATTAAAAATCAGGATGGTCAATTGCTCAAATCCTTTGAATATCACTATAAATCTCAAAATTAATCAAAATGAAAAAATTAATTTTTAGCCTTATTACCATTTTAAGTTTTACCTTAGGAAAAGCTCAATTTGACACATACGGAAACTTAATACTACCCGGAACCAACAGTTGGATACTCCATACTCCGGATGATGGTAGAACAACATTGGCTATTGCTCCGAAAACTAATAATGAATGGGATTGGAGTAAATCATTTGATTTCAATAATGATGGCACTCTTAATA
This sequence comes from Apibacter adventoris, assembly GCF_002964965.1. NCBI lineage: Bacteria > Pseudomonadati > Bacteroidota > Flavobacteriia > Flavobacteriales > Weeksellaceae > Apibacter > Apibacter adventoris. Next base: position 7,653 of record NZ_PSZN01000009.1, on the reverse strand, counting down.
TACATAATAGATTTTATGCTCCTTACATTTATGCTCCTAACATTTCATTTCCTCACAATACAGATCCTAACAGTATATATGGAATCAACTCTTTAGGGTTTGATGATTATTTTATTTATAATAACCGAAAATTATTTTCTTACGGACTAGGATTTTATAATAATGAGGCTAAAACTCTTAATAAATTCTATCTTTCCAGTTATCATGGAATCAATTTTTTTACAGAGCATAATTTACGTTTATCTATTAATCAAAATGGAAATATAGGCATAAGTACCGAAAATCCTGACGAAAGACTTACCGTTAATGGTAATATCCATGCCCGAGAAGTAAAGGTAGATTTACAAGTTCCTGCCGATTATGTGTTTCAGCAATACTATACCGGAACTTCTTCTTTAAATGAAGAATATCATTTTCCTTCCTTACAGGAAACCGAACAGTTTATTAAAGAAAATCACCATCTTCCTCAGGTCCCTTCTGCTCAACAAATTCAGGAACAAGGACTAAAGGTTGGAGAAATGACCAATCTCCTTCTCCAAAAAATTGAAGAACTTACCCTTTATTCCATAGAACAAGACAAAGCCCTTCAGATACAGGAAAAACAACTGAATGCTTATAATGAAAAAAATAAAGCGCTGGAAGCACAATTAGAAATCCAAAAATCAGAATTAGATCAACTGAAACAAAATATAAAAAATCTGCTATCCACTTCTACCCAACCCTAACTGCTAATCTATGAAAAGACACTTTCTTCCCTTAGGTATTGTATGGATTTGTTGCATCACTCCGATTTCTGCTCAGCTGATTCTCAACATGGCAGACAACCCTAATAAAAAAGTAACCCATACCTCTGCTATCCGCATGATGCCCGGCTTTAAAGTTAGTGCCATAAACGGAAGTTTTTATCATGCCTTTATTGATGCCAACGGAGACGGTATTCCGGACACCCCACCTCCACCTCCGACTCCCCCTCATCCGGTGTATGGAAATGAAAACTATATAAAAAGCACGGAGTACCTGACTGCCCAGGGAGAAAGTGGTGATAAGAAAATAACTATCACATATTATGATGGACTGGGACGAGAAAAACAGTTAATACAGGTAGCAGCTACTCCTTCAGGAAAGGATATCCTAACACACTATGAATACGACGGCTTTGGCAGACAAGTAAAAGATTTTCTTCCGGTACCCTCTTCGGGTTCCCAAGGGGCACTTATTACGGACCCTATAGGATTATATACGTCGTATTATGGTAATCCACAGAGTTATAACACAGCTTACTTCTATTCGGAAAAAGAACTCGAAAATTCGCCCTTATCCCGTGTTATAAAACTGGCAGCTCCGGGAGATGCTTGGAAACTAGGAAGCGGGCATGAGGTGAAAATGGAATATCAAACTAATACAGCCGGGGAAGTACGTTTTTTTAAAGTAAACTTGGCTCCGGGCTATATCCCTTCACTGGTAGAAAAAGGTACTTATGAGGCGGGAAATTTATATAAAACTATTACTAAAGATGAAAATTGGACGGGAGCAGATCAGTCTAATCACACTGTAGAAGAGTTTAAAGATAAAGAAGGGAAAGTGATTTTAAAACGAACCTATGATGCCAATAAGGCTCATGATACTTATTATGTATATGATCTTTATGGTAACCTTACTTATGTATTGCCTCCTTTATTGGTAGAACAGCTTTCTTCTGCCACTTACTCTCCCCAACCTCCAAATACAGAAATAGTTCCACAGGAACCTGAATTTCCTTATTTGCCTCCATCTATAGGAATTAATCCTCCGATTTCCGAAATTCCAAACCTTATTCCTATTATTGTACCATTTGAAAATGCACCTTCTCTTCAAACCTTACTGGACAATCTGGGATACCAGTACCAATATGATGAGCGCAACCGTTTAGTGGAAAAGCAACTTCCGGGCAAAGGAAGGGAATATCTGGTATATGATAAACAAAATCGATTAGTGGCTACTCAGGATTCGGAACAACGAAAGTCAGGCAAAGGGTTATTTACCAAGTATGACAGATTTGGAAGGGAAATTATAACCGGAGAAACCACTTTCGGATCATCTCGGGAGGCAGTACAAACACAAGTAAATGGAATGGTAAGTAATAATGAAGAACGAACCGAATCTTCACTAAGCGGAATTGCTGCATTTTATACGAATAATAAGGCATTTCCGATAATTCAGAATCCGGAAAAAGAAATTATAACTATAAAATATTATGATTCGTATGTAAACACCGGAGCTCCTACAATAACAACTATAGAAAACCAGAATGTACTGGGCACTATGGATTCACGCTTGCGAGGAGCAGCAACGGCATCCTATGTAAAAATATTGAAGGAAAACAATGTAGGAATAGGAAACTGGACATATACCTATTATGATTCTAAAGTACGTCCGATACGTATTCTTACTCAAAATTACCTGGGGGGATTCACCCAGGTAGATAGTAAGCTAGAAGGATTCCGAGGCAAAACGGAATATACGGTAACTACTCATAGCCGGGATACACAAAATGCAGAACTAACTATAAAAGAATCTTTTACCTATGACAAGCAAGAACGATTGCTTACACATACCCATCAGGTTAATGAAGGAAAAATAGAATATCTTTCACAAAATGTGTATGATGAACTGGGACGGGTTAAAAATAAAAAAGTAGGAGGATTACTTCCGGGGTCGGGACTGCAACAGGTAGATTATGAATATAATATACGGGGATGGCTCACAGGAATCAATAATTTAAAAAACCTATCTCCGGCTAACCAGCCTATGGATCTATTTGCTTTTAGTTTACATTATGAACGGGTAATACAAAAAGCTTCGGGTAATGTGGTGCCTTTGTATAATGGAAATATTGCAGAAACTTTTTGGGTGAGTGCTTCAGATCATATAGAACGAGGATATGGATATCAATATGATCCGATGAACCGTTTATTAAGAGCCTATTATAATAAAGAGGGATATATAAACAATGCTTATGACGAAAAACTTTCTTATGATGCCAATGGAAATATTTTGTCTTTATTGAGATATGGGGAACAAGATATTCATACCAATACAATACTGATCGATGAATTGGAATATACTTATTCCCCTTCTTCCAATTATTTATTGGGGGTAAAAGATGTATCGAACAATCCGGCAGGATTTTCTCAGGGAAAAACCTCAGAAAACGGTTTTAGTTACGATACCAATGGAAATATGACTCAGGATTTATATAAAGGAATTTCTACCATTTTATATAATTTCCATAATTTACCTTCAAAAATTACTTCTTCTCAGGGAGAAATTGAGTATCTTTACGAAGCTACGGGAACCAAGCTGGCTAAAATGATAAAAGAGGGAAATAACATAACGACTACGGATTATTTAAATGGTTTCCAATATAAAAATCATGTATTGGAGTTTTTCCCTCATGCAGAAGGATATTACGATTATACCTTGAAAACCTATGTGTATCATTATACAGATCATTTGGGGAATATTCGCCTGAGTTATCGCCAAAATCCTGCAAATGGTTCACTGGATGTACTGGAGGAAAATCATTATTATCCGTTCGGATTAAAACATACAGGGTATAGTAATAATAACCTGCAACCCAACTATCAGTATAAATATAACGGAAAGGAATGGCAAAATGAACTGGGACTTAATATATACGACTATGGGGCAAGAAATTATGATCCGGCGATTGGTAGATGGTTTACTGTAGACCCCTTAGTGGAAGAGACATTAGACCCTTATGGATATGTGTATAATAATCCAATTAAGTTTATAGACTCTACCGGAATGAAAGGAGAGTGGATAGGAGTTACTAAAAATGAGGATGGAAGTTATACAGTAGTAGCAGGAGAAGCTGATAATGATAGAAATATCTATGTAATGGATAGTAAAGGGAATAGAACAGATGAAGTTGTCGGACAATCGCTTACAGAATATTCATTTTTCTCAGATGAAGGTCAGCCTGTAATAGGAGCTATAATCAATCCTGGAGATATGAGTGGAAATGATTTTATGAATAATGAAATTATTAATAATCCAAATGGATTGGGATTAACTGAATATATGAGAAATGCTACAGGGGGAGAGCTTTATGATTTTAAGAGAAGAGACGAGTATGGAAATATGTTATCTATAGAAGATTTAAGATATAATAGTTCTGTATATCATTATCGAGGAATGTTATTTTCAATAGATGAAATGAAATTATCAGATGATAATCTTGCAACGTTTGCTTCAGCAAGGGATTTTGGAAATGCAGCAGCAGGATATGTAGCAGGGCGTAAAGGAATTCCATGGAGAACTGCTAGGACAGCTTTTGATGGCTTACAAACAGCACAAGGGAAAAATTGGAAATCTGGTAAATGGCAGGTCGAAGGGCAACCTACTCAAAGAGCTGAGAGAGCAGGTCATACTGCAGGTATGAATGCTTTTAAAAGGGCATATAGTAAATCTTTAGAAAAAGTAAAGAGGGCTAAAGCGCAACGTGTTATTCCTTTTGGACCAAAGTAATTGAAATATAATGAAAAAAAAGATAATAATTATTTTGATATTGATCATTACAATAATTGGGAGTGGTATATTGTATTTATTTCAAGAAAGAGAATATTTTTGTTTAACATCAAATAACTGTATAACTGTATGGAAAACATCAGAAGGGGCTTATATAATTCCAGGTAAATATACTAGTTGGTTTAAACCTAAGGATAATTATATAAAAACTAGTAATGTAAATGCAGTTACAATAGTAATAGATAAACAATCGAAATATGATTATATTATTTCAAATGATTATAATAAATCAATAGAAGTAAATATGTCTAAATATAAGATAAAATATTATCCGTATAATGAAAGGAATAGCTTTGAAAGAGAATTTTACGAAAAAAATAAATTAAAGGAAGGGTTGAAGTGTTTACCGATAGATATTGGAGAATTATAAATTAAAATAAAAGAAACCCCGTTAAGTGCGGGGTTTTTTATTTAACTAATCTCCTTGTCCATGCAGAGCAATCTGAGGAGTTCAATAGAGTTGAAAATATCTCATTTATTATGTTCAATGCGTATTTTGAAGAGCCTTATCATGGAAAAGACCATAATGATTATGTAAACGGAGCAGGCTTTTGCTGTGCAGGCAAAGATAAATAACTCCAAACCTATGGAGGAGAAATAGGAAATTATAAATATGAAAAGAAGTAGTTGTAATATCTATCATACGCATCATTTGGGAAATATTTGCTTGAGTTACCGCCAAAATCCTGCAAATGGTTCACTGGATGTACTGGAGGAAAATCATTATTATCCGTTTGGATTAAAGCATTCAGGATATAATAATAATAACCTGCAACCAGAGTATAAATATAAATACAATGGAAAGGAATGGCAAAATGAACTTGGACTTAATATATACGATTATGGGGCTCGAAATTATGATCCGGCAATCGGAAGATGGTTTAATGTTGATCCACACGCAGAGAAATACCCGGGCATCTCGCCGTATGCATATTGTGCGAATAAACCGATAATGTTTATTGATCCTGATGGCAGGGATATTGTTTTGCCTAAAGGAACTTCTACAAAAGATACTTATACCATTTTAGGAAATCTTCAAAAACTCACTAACGATAAATTAGTGTATTCAACTCAAAAAAATGGTTCTATTAGAATTAAAATTGCAAGTTTGGGTAAAGGGGATAAAACGGCAGGCACAAGGTTAATTAGAAGATTAAATAGTTCTGATAAAACTATGACTATTCAAATGGCTAGTGCGGGTTCTGGAAATTCAGAAACAGATGTTAATAGTGCAAATGCTATAAATGGAAAAGGAACTGATGTTAATGTTTACTTTGATCCAATATCAGACCCAAGCATAATGACCGAAGGCCCAAAAACAGGAAATGTTTCACGGAAAAAACGACCTAATCAGGTAGGCCTTGCTCACGAAATGATACATGGAGAACGTTCTATGAGAGGAGAAGCTTTAGGCTATGATGAATGGGGAACTCAAACTTACAAGGACGCTTCGGGCAAAACGGTAACAGTACCAGTAAGGAAAGAAGAAGCAGCTACATCAGGCGTAAAATATCACACTAAAAAAGACATTACTGAAAATCAAATTAGAAAGGAACAAGGTCAAAATAAATGAGGTGCTTACTAATGAAAAAGATATCAAAAGTTTTATGTTTTATTCTATTGGCTTTACCTTTTTGTGTAATCTCTTGCCAAGGACAAAATAAGGAAAACAGAGAAACTATGGAACAATCCAAAATTAAAGAACTAATCCTAATAATTTCTGTATCAGGAGGAACAAGAGCTCATATAATAGATATTGGTCAAAATAATGAATTAACGTATCGAATAGGTTCGTTTAGTGTCGCAGATGATTTTGACTTATCCAAAGTTAAGTGGAACGATAATTATAAAGTGATAAAGAAACAATTAAATAATGAAGAAATAGGGAAGATAAAAAGCTATTGTTCTCGTAAAGAGGATTTAATATTCAATGATCCCAAAATAGTTAAAGATAGTTGGGAATATTATCTCTATATAGATGGAAATAAAGTTGCCTTTGGGCGCAAATTCAATTACGAGGACTTTCCTACAGAACTCAAGAATTTTATAAATTATATTCTTGGGATAACGGGTAAACTCTATGATATACCAGGAATGTCCTAAACATATAAAGTCTGCAATTAGCGAGCTTTTCTTTTGTTAATTGGAGGGGCTTATCTGCTTCGGCTAGAAATGTCAATGGAAAATTAGAGAAAGATCCATCTGGAGTACGTACGATAGGAATAAATGCAGGAGCGGGCTTTGGTGCTGGAGCCACAGTTTCAACCGCAAAAGTATATAAGCTAAGTAATGGGATTCGTAGAATAGGTAGTTGGTTTAGTAAAAAATAATATATATAGAGATTATGAAAAATTTAAATATTTTCTTTTTAGTGAGTTTTGGATTATTTATTTCTTGTTTAAAACCCAATTGTGAATCAGCTTCTAATATTGACAGAGAGAATGAGTGTATTTTAATATTAAATGAACTACCATCAACAAGCCAAGCTTATTTAAGTTTAAAAGGTAGAGATATCCAAACTGGTAACCCATGTACATGTAAAGACAATGGTCGTTGGTGGCTAAAATTCAGAGATAATATGTCTGTAGGAGATACCTTAATAAAACGCAAAGGAGAGTTAGTATTTTATATACATAAAAAAGATACTATTTTAAGTTTTCCCTGGGAATGTGAGGGTAAAATATATAAATAATGAAAAATTTAATTTCGCTTTTAATTTGCATTTTGATGATTTCCTGTACATTTACTTATACTAACAGAACCAGGGATAAGGAAAACAGAGAAACTATGGAACAATCCAAAATTAAAGAACTAATCCTAATAATTTCTGTATCAGGAGGAACAAGAGCTCATATAATAGATATTGGCCAAAATAATGAATTAACGTATCGAATAGGTTCGTTTAGTGTCGCAGATGATTTTGACTTATCCAAAGTCAAGTGGAACGATAATTATAAAGTGATAAAGAAACAATTAAATAATGAAGAAATAGGGAAGATAAAAAGCTATTGTTCTCGTAAAGAGGATTTAATATTCAATGATCCCAAAATAGTTAAAGATAGT